>JAOTZF010000122.1 GCA_029861485.1 Thermoleophilia bacterium
GCACGCATGGCGTGTCGCGGCGAGACCGCGACTTCCGCAACATATACCGGCACAGTCAAGGCGGGCTAGATCGTATCGAGGATTAACAGCGTTGGGGAGGTTCTGGAGGTTCCACTCCGTCACACTGCCGCTGCAGGGAGCGTAAAGCTGATTCGCGCGCCCCCGTCCGAGCGGTTCTCGGCCCAGATATCACCACCGTGGGCTTCGATCAATCCGCGGGCGATCGCGAGGCCGAGGCCGGCGCGGGCGCCGTCGCGAACGCGGGCGCGATCGCCACGCCAGAAATGGTCGAACATCCGGCCGAGAGCCTCGTGCGAAAGGCCTTCGCCGGTGTCCTCGACGCTCACCAGGACGTGGTCCGCCTCGCTCTCCACGCGCAGGGCGACGGCACCGTCGGTGGGGGTGTGACGTAGGGCGTTGGTCACCAGGTTGTAGAGCACCCTCTCGACCTTGTCCGGGGCGCAGATCACATCCGGGAGCTGCTCCGGGACGGCGCTGACGATGCGCACTCCCCGGGCATGGGCCTCGGCTTCGACGCCACGTACGCAGGATTCGACGAGCGGGGTCACCGGTACGTTCCGCAGCTCCAAAGTAAGCGATCCGGCATCCAGCCGTGCGAGCTCGAAGAGGTCGTCGACGAGATCGCCGAGCGCCCGGACCTGCTCGCTCATGGCAGGAAGGTAGCGCTCGGGCGGTGCCACGCCGTCCTCGACGGCCTCGAGCATCGCCTGCAAGGAGGCCAGCGGGGCCCGCAGGTCGTGGCTCGCCCACGCCACCAGCTGGGTGCGCGCGTCCTGGAGCTCCTCGAGGTGGGCGGCCATGGCGTTGAACGCCGACCCGAGCTCCCGCATCTCTCGAGGACCGATCTCGGGCGTGCGCGCGGACAGGTCTCCTGAGGAGATCCGTGCGGTGGCCCGCTGGAGCGCGTGGACCGGGGCGAGCAACCGGCGGCCGATCAACCAGACGCCCACCAGGGCGGCGAGGGCGGCGGCGATCAGCGCGGCCAGGACGGTGATGTCGTGGCCCGAGTTCAGCATCAGCGCTCCGCCGACCATCACCGAGCCGAGCGGCAGGGCGATCGCCGCGAGAGCGAGGGTCGCCACCTGCGCCCACATCCGAGGCATGCGGCTGGCCACGAAGGCGAGACCCAGTCCTACGAGGAGCGTGGCGAGCGCGAGCAGGAGCGAGAACGCGATCACGGGACGAACCTGTAGCCGACGCCCCACACGGTCTCGATGCGTTCGGGCGTCGACGGATCTTGCTCGATCTTCTCCCTCAACCTACGAATGTGCACGGTTACGGTGCCGGTATCGAACGCCGCCTGGTATCCCCACACGCGGTCCATCAGGTGCTCTCGGGAGAACACCTGGCGCGGATTCTGGGCGAGAAACAGAAGGAGGTCGAACTCCTTCGCGGTGAGCTTGATCTCCGCCCCGTCGCGCACCACATCGCGGGTGGCGGCGTCGATGGTGAGGTCGCCCGCCTCGATTCGGGCCGAGGGCTCATCCGCGCTGACCCGCCGCAGGACCGTACGGACCCGCACGGCGAGCTCCCGCGGGGAGAAGGGCTTCGTGACGTAGTCGTCCGCTCCGAGCTCGAGCCCTACGATGCGGTCGGTCTCCTCGCCTCGAGCCGTGAGAAGGATGATCGGTACGCGCGACGTGGCGCGGACGCGCCGGCAGACCTCGAGGCCGTCGACGCCGGGGAGCATCACATCGAGCACGACGAGGTCGGGCTCGGACTGCTCGATGCTCGCGAGCGCGCTCTCTCCGTCGGCCGCCTCGACCGTGTCAAAGCCGTCACGCTCCAGGTAGCGGCACACCACCTCGCGAATGGTGGGTTCGTCATCGACCACGAGAACGCTCTGCACGCCCTCAATGCAGCCAGAGTTGCGGCCCGCGCGCAAGGCGGACTCGGAAACGGCCGAAGCCGCGCCCGCCGGGCGCGGCTTCTGGGAGGGGAGATATCGGGGGTGTGCCGATGCTCAGCGAACCCGCGTGATGCTGATCTTCGCCACCTTGCCAGAGAGGCTGTGGACCGTCGGGTCGAGGTCGGCTCCGCCCCTCACACCCGGGTGAGCGCGGATGACGTTGCCCTCGGGGTCGCGGACGAATGGGTTGCCGCCCACGGGGCCCGGGATGTACTTGGCGCCTTCGTTGTTCTTCTCGCTCCCCGCGTCGTAGGCCATGCGGTAGTGGCTGCGCGTGGCGCCGATCTTCCGTGGAAGGCGCACCGAGTCGAGGCCGGTGAACGCGTCGTTGGAGTTCACGAGCATCGCCAGCACCGTCAGCTTGCCGTAGTAGCCCCTCACGTCGAGTGAGTAGGTCTGGGCTGCGCCCGGTCCGATCGGGGCGGGGTCGGTGGCCTCGAGGTCGACGCCGGTGCCGCCCGCGCCGATGCCACGGATCTTTCCGGCCAGCTCGAGAGCGACGGCGTTGTTGGCGTCCTCGGCAATTGCCGCGACGGCGTGATTGGCGATGTCACCGCGGCTCCAGAGGTCGGCACTGCGGTCATGCGCGACGAGCAGCGGGGGCGAGATGGGCTGACCGCCGGTCAGGTTCTCGACCGTGATCTGGTAGCTCCGGTCCGGAGCCTTCTTGGGCATCTTGCCGCCATTGGAGTGATTACCGGTTGCGACTGCGGTGGCACCCACTGCGAGTGCTCCGGCAGCGATCACCGCGATCGCGGCGGTCTTGGCACGACGAGGCATAAATGCTCTCCTGTCGGGAGTGGACTGACGAGGGCGAGGCTATGACCCAGTCCTTGCGAGACGCTTACGGCGCCCCTACGCGTTTGCGAACAGACTGCGACCGAGGTGTTGCGGTCGCCTCGACGCTGACCGAGCGGACAGCCGATCGACGCTGCGGCCCGGGCCGGCCGCTGCGGGTCGGATCCCGTGAGGTCGCGGACGACAGCGCGCAGTTCCCCGAGGCAGCCGGCCAGTCTCGTCGGGCGCCACTTCCGTCTGCTCGGCGGCTTCGACGGCAACCCCAAGCTGGCCTTGGTGGCCTTGGGATGAGGTCCAGGTGCGGCTCGCCGAACCCGACGGATCGATCGTCTGGCGGGCGGTGAGGCCGCTCACCGCCGATGCGGCCTGCGCGCTTTGCGCGCTCGTCGCCGGCGGCGACTGAGGTTCCGGCAGGCGCGCGCTCAGCGCGAAACGCTGCAGGAGCGCAGCTCGACTAGAGGGCGAGGCGCGCCAATACGGCGATCACAGTGGCGACCGCGATCGCGCCGTAGATCAGGTTGCACGGGGTCGCGTAGGCCAATACGCCTCGCACCCCCGGGCCGGAGTGCGAGGGATCGCCCAACGCTCTACTGCGCGCGATCGTGCGCAGCTCCTGAGCCGCCGACGGTCTCCCCACCGACGATCACCTGGGGAAATGTCCGGCCGCCGGTCGCCGCCTCGAGGGTGTCCCGGCCGGCCCGGTCCGTGCTGCCGGGGACCTCCTCGAATGGGACCTTGTAGCGATCGAGGAGCGCTCGCGCCCGGCGACACGATCCGCACCCCGGCGTCGTGTGCAGCACGACGCGAGGCGTATCGCTCATCGGGGAGCCTTGGGCACCGCCTTGGCCTTCGCCTTGCTCTTGGCGCGTGGGCGGCGCTGGCCTGGCGAGCGGTCCTCCGGTCTCTGCGCGGGGGCGAGCGGAGTGGTACGGCGCTGGTTCCAGACGAAGTACGCGACGGCACCGATCAACAGAACCAGCGCGACGTAGAAGTTGAGGCGCTGCCCGAGGAACTCGTTGGAAGGATCGATCCGCATCTGCTCCCAGATGACGCGACCGAGCGAGTAGCCGGCCACGTACAGCGCGAACAGGCCGGGAGGCCTGATTCGGAACCGGTAGCCGATCCAGATCAACAAGCCCGCGAGGGCGAAGTTCCAGAGCATCTCGTAGAGGAACACCGGATGGAACGTCGCGAACTCGGCGAACGCCGCAGGGCGCTCGTCGGGGTCGACCTTTAGCGCCCACGGCACATCGGTCGGCTCTCCGAAAAGCTCCTGGTTGAAGTAGTTGCCAAGACGGCCGATTCCCTGCCCGATCAGGACGCCGGGAGCGGCTGCGTCGAGCAAGCGAGCCACGCTGGCGCCCCGCCGCTTGGCGACGTAGCCCCCGACGAGTGCGGCGAGCGCGATCGCCCCCCAGATCCCAAGGCCGCCTTCCCAGATCGCGAAGGGGCCCCACCATTCCTTGGTGACCTGATCCCAGCTGGTGATGACGTGATACGCCCGGCCGCCGATCAAGCCGGCCGCGACCGCCCAGAGCGTCACCTCATAGACCACATCCGGGTCTCCATCCTGGGCGACCCAACGCCTGACGGTGAGCCACAGCCCCACCGCGATGCCGGCGAGCATGGTCAGTGCATAGAGCCGGATGGTGAGGGGACCGAGCTCCAGCTCGCGCAGCGCCGGAGCCGGAATGTCGGCAAGCAACCCCCAGGTCCAGGTGGGAATCATCGCAGTCACCCGTGCAGCCTACGGTGCGAGAACGCCCACGGTCTCACGGCTCATAGATCCGCGCATCAGGTCGGAATGCCGCGACCGCGAACCAGAACGGGACGTCATGAGCGACCTCCTTGAGCCGGGTGCCATCGAGGGGGCCGTCGATGGCCTCGCCATTCTGATTCCAGGTGGAGCCCGTCTGCTCGTCGCGCAGGGTGTCGGATTCGGCCGGCGCGAACGTGAGCGTGCGGCCGGCAGCGGTGCGGTCGTACACGACCCCGGTTCCAACCTGGTTGCCCTCCGCGATCTCGCGCGCTCCGAGAGCGGACGCCGCGCCCGGCCGAAACCAGACCACAACGGAGAGGTCCTCGACCTTATCGTTGACGACGTTGGCCTCCTCGATTCGGTTGAGGGGGTAGACGACGAAGCTCTCCCCGCGCTCCAGGGTGACGACACGCTGCTTTGGCGGGAGCCGCCCGTCGACTTCCTCGTCCAGCAGGAAGGGCGGGTTGTCGAGATCGTCGTATCCCAGGTAGGGGTTCGAGCCGTACTCGCGGTCATGGCCGGTATCGCGGCTCAGCACGTCGCCGTCGGGGAAGCGCTCGCGGAACCCGCCGAAGCTGATCAGCTGCGAGGGAACGATCTCCAGACGCGTGCCGGTGAGCTCACCGACGATGGCCTCGCCAGAGAACTGTTGCCACCAGCTCTCGGTCTGACGATCCCACATCACCAGATCGCTCTTGCGCAGGTTCCCGGTGGTGCCGAAGGTCAGCTCGCGACCATCCACGACACGGTTGAACGCCACGGAGGTCTGGCACAGCGGGCAAAAGGTGACCGCCAGCTTCAGATCGCCTATCTGGTCGTTGACGATCTCGTGCCAGATCATGACCTGCAGCGGATAGGCACGCGCGGTGTCGCCTACCCGCACGGCGATGACCGGCTCGCGGTCGTCAATGGGCTCCTCGCCGATCGGCAGGAAGCGCGGCGCGTCGAGAGGCGGTATGCCGTCGCGAGGCGGTCCGCCGGAGATGAGCTCCCCGAGCGGCACGCTGTGGTTGGTGAAGTCGGTCTGCCACCCGAAGGGGTTGAAGCTCACCTGGCCCTCGAGGTCCGCGATGGAGGGGTTCGCGGCCTCGGCGTCCCCGCCGGAGCTTGAGCCGGCGCACCCGGCCGCGAACGCAGCGATGACCAGGGTGAGGGCGAAAAGGAGCGGCGTGCGCCGAGTCACAGCGCCGGGCTG
>JAOTZF010000123.1 GCA_029861485.1 Thermoleophilia bacterium
TGCGCTTCTGCTGATCGTGGGCGAGATCCGGGCCCGAGACGATGAGCCGCGTGTCGAGACCGTCTCCGCGGCCGCTGATGCCACCGATGTCGAGCTCCCTCCGCCGCCTCCCTCGGCACCCGGTAGGGTCGTTCCGCCCCCGCCTGAGCCCCCGCCGGACTCCCCGCTGGCCGCCGGTCGGCTGCCGGTTATCGCAGCCCAGCTCACCCGAGAGCTCGGACGCAGGCCTCGCGTCTACCGGATTCTGGTCGCCGAGCGTCAGGCGACCCTCGAGGTCTATCTGGCCGGTCGTAACGACGCGATCGAGAGATGGGTCTGGAGCGCCGGCCAGCTGGACGGGCCGGCGGAGATCATCGCGCCTCCACTGCCCGGAGGACAGTTCGCGCTGAATGACGTGCGGCTGTCCCGGGTTGCCGCGCTGGTTCAGGATGCCAAACAGCGCGCCAGGGTCGGCGCACCGCCCGCCGAGCGCGCCAACGTGGTCGTGCGGCGCGATCTGCCCGGCTCGCAAGCGCTCCGCATGAGGATCACGGTCAGCGGTCCAGGCGGCGAGCGCACTTTCGTGGCAGGGCCGAGCGGCCGTCTGCTTGCCGGTCCCTGATCGTAGTGGTCGCCTTGGCCGTGCAGCGCCTCAAGGGCGCGGCCGGCTCAGCTCGGGCCGGCGAGCAAGCCGGCGGCGAACACGGCCACACTCAACAGGGCAATGCCTGTGAGAGGCCAGAGTCGGCGGGCTGCAGTCAGCTGTTCACGCATGGTGTGATGGTGCGGATCGAGGTTCGGGAGAACTCAACACATCAGGTTTCACGCGACATGTCCTGAATCCTTCCCGGAATAGCGCCGCGCGGGATCCTACGTCCACTACGGGATCCTTCGCAAGGCCCGTATCGGCTAAACCGGGGGACGACCGGACGCTGACAGGGGGACCGGATGACCCTGCCTCGCCCGAGCGACCCTCGCAAGGAGGGCTTCGGCGCGCAAGGGGATCTCGGGGTTGAGTGCGAGATCGGCCACGGCGTGCTCGAACTCCTCGACGATGTGAATCAGGCTCGGTGTGGGGATCGCCTCGGTCGCGCCCGCGAGCTCGCCGGCCGCCTCAGGACCCCGGGCGGCCTCCGGCGCGCCCAAGCGCGCCATGAGCACGTCCGCAGCAACTCCGGCCGCCGATCTCAGCACCGACCTCCAGCCGTCTGTCGACAGACGGCGCAACTCTCGCCTGCGCTGCTCTTCGGCGCGCTTCTCGGCCGTGCGTCCGCCACGCTTTCCATCCTTCTCGCTGGCCTCGCGTTGCAGCTCCGCGAGGTGAGCCGAGGGATTGTCGGCCGCGACGTGATCGATGACCTCCTCGACATGGGCCACGAGCTGCCGCGGGCCCCGCTCGCCGGTGAGCGCCGCGCGACCGATGTCGCGCCCGAGGGCCCGCATTCTCAAATCGAAGGGGTCCAGGCCGAGGGCGGCCGTGCCGTCGGCCCGAGCCCGCTCGCGCGCCTCGGCCTCTGGCATGCCGTCCTGGGCCAGCCGCTCGGCGATCCGAGCGGCGGTGGGGCTGCGAAAGGGCACCGGTAGGCAGCGAGATCGAATTGTCGGCAACAGGTCTCCGGCGCGCTCGGTGACCAAGATCACGTGCGACCGTGGCGCGGGCTCCTCCAGCGGCTTCAGGATCCGCGACGAGCCCTCCTGGCGCCGCAGTCGCTCCGCTCCCTCGATGATGAGCACCCGCCGCTCGAGAACCTGGGGCCGGGTGGCGATCGCCGCCAGCGCGGGATCGAGCTCCTCCAGGCGGATCTCTGCGCCGGATGCCCGCACCTCGATCAGATCGATGGCGGCCTCGCGCCGGTCGTGCTCGCCGCGGGGATCCATGATGGCCCAGGCAACCTCACGCGCGGCGGCGCGCTTGCCGCAGCCTGGGGGGCCGAAGAACAGCAGCTGCTGCGGCGGCGAGGGTCGACCGAGGGCCGCCCTCAGCGCCCGCTCGGCGAGCGGCTGATCAGGAAGCGACAGCTCTCTCATGCGCCGACCGCCTCGACGACTCGCCGGTGGACGACGTCGACGCCGTCGCTCGCATCGACCGGGACGATCCTCTCGGGGAAGCGCTCGGCCAGCGTGGCGTATCCGTCAACGACCCGGAGCTGGAAGTCCCGGCCCTCTCGCTCGATGCGATCGGGTTCGGTGCCGCGCCGACGCGCCGCCTCGTCGACGGAGATGGCGAGCAACACCGTGACGTCGGGAAGACACTCGCCGATGGCGCCGCGATTCAGCTCCCAGATGGCGTCTATGCCAAGTCCTCGCGCCACGCCTTGGTAGGTGAGCGAGGAATCGATGAATCGATCGCACACGATCCAGCGCCCGGCGGCCAGGGCCGGCGAGATCACCTTCGCGACGAGCTCCGCCCGGGCCGCCGCGAACAGATGCGCCTCGGCCATGGGCGTCACCGAACCGGAGGCCAGCAACGCGTCGCGGATACCCTCCCCGACGGGCGTTCCACCGGGCTCGCGGGTGTGTTCCACCGCGATGTCGCGCTTGCCCAGATACTCCACGAGCATCGCCGCCTGAGTGCTCTTGCCGCAGCCGTCGATGCCCTCGAAGCTGATGAAGCGTCCACTCACCCGAGGCCAGCCCGCGGCGATATCCGATGCTTCTGACCGAATGTCGCGTTGAGTGGCCGGGTGGAATGGTTCATAACCCAGTCGCACATCCCTGCGAATCCTGACATGCAAGCGAAGGGAATCCTCTGTGGGCCGATCACCGACCCTCGTCACCGGTGGCGCCGGGTTCATCGGCAGCAATCTGGTGGACGAGCTCACCGCCTCTGGACGGCCCTGTCACGTCGTCGACGACCTCAGCAACGGCAAGCGCGCGAACCTGGATCAGGATGCCGTCTTCCACGAGGTGGACATCCGCGACCGTGACGCGCTGATGGCGGTGGCCGAGCAGGCCAAACCGGCGACGATCTTCCACCTCGCCGCTCAAGCCGATGTGCGCAAGGCGCTCGAGGCCCCCGACTTCGATGCCGCCGTCAATGTGATCGGCACCATCAACGTGCTCGAGGCGGCGCGCTCCGTTGGGGCTAGAGTCGTATTCGCGTCCACCGGCGGGGCCGGCTACGGCGAGTACGAGGGGCTGCCCGTGCCCACTCCGGAGACCGCGGAGACCCGCCCCCTCTCCTTCTACGGCATGAGCAAGATGGCGGGGGAGGGCTACTGCGGCACCTATGGGCGCCTCTATGGCCTGGAGGCCGTCGTCCTGCGCCTGGGCAACGTCTACGGCCCCCGCCAGGATCCCCACGGCGAGGCGGGGGTCGTTGCGATCTTCTGCGGCAAGCTGCTGGACGGCGAGGCCCCCAGGGTCTTCGGCGATGGCCTGCAGACCCGTGACTACGTCTATGTAGGGGACGTCGTGCGGGCATTCCTCGCGGCCGAGGACGCGCCGGGCGGATCGCTGGTGAACATCGGCTGGGGCAAGGAGGTGAGCGTCCTCGATCTGATCGAGAGCCTCGGCTACGACGGCGAGCCGATCTTCGAGGCCCCGCGCGAGGGCGAGCTCCAGCGCAGCAGCCTGGCGGCGGCCAGGGCCGCGGATGTACTCGGATGGAAGCCGGAGGCCGGGCTCTCCGACGGCCTGCGTGTCACCTACGAGAGTGTGCGGCTCGGCCGCGAGAATCCCGCCGCCCCGGTTCCTGGAGCTCGGGACGTTCAGCTGGCCGCGGGGGCCTGAAGTCACGGCCCGCGAGCAGCGCGCGCGGGCCCGCCTCCACCATCCAATTGATCTCCGCCGGCGTGGTCCCGAGGGCACTCGCCGCTGCCGAGACCCCGTCGCCAAGGTCGGGCGGCCGCCAGGTGGCCGAGTGGGCGTCGGAGGCCAGCAGGTGCATCCAACCGAGGCGGGCGAGGGCCTCGGCAGCTCGCTTGGCTTCGGGCCTGTGGTCTCCGAGGAAGCTCGACGCGGTGACCTGGAGCAACGCGCCGAGGCCGACGGCCTGGCGGAGTCGGTCCGGTTGGCGCTGAACCGATGGAGAGCGCTCGGGGTGGGCGAGCACCGCCCGAAAGCCGCGGATCATCAGGTCATCGAGGATCCCGGTGAGGTCGGTCGGCCACCCGGCGAACGGCATCTCCAGCAGCAGCCAGCGGCCGGCACCGCCGTAGGTGGAGCGCCGCAGCTGCTCATCGCTCATCTTCGGAAGCCACGCAAGGGAGATCTCGCGCCCGGGATGAAGTTGCAGCGGCACCTTGGCCTTCATCAGCGCGGCGCGCGTGCGGTCGACGGCCTCGTGCACCTCCTGCGGGCTCGCCTCGGACCCTTCCATCAGGTGGGGGGTGCAGACCACCTCGCGAGTGCCCGTTTCCCAGGCCACGCGAGCCATCTCCACCGCCTCGCGCTCGGTGGCCGGGCCATCGTCGATCGCCGGCAGCAGATGGGTGTGGATGTCGATCACGACCCCGAGGCTAGCGGAGCTCTGGGGTGCGCCAAGCTGCTGTTACCATGACGGTAACCTGGGGCTATAGCTCAGCTGGAAGAGCGCCTGGATCGCACCCAGGAGGTCGGCGGTTCGAGTCCGCCTAGCTCCATTGGCCCCCGCCGTGTGGCCCTACCGGACGGAGAGAGGTGGCCCGGCTGTCGGGCTCGGCCGTCGACCTGGCGACGTCGTGCCATGTCGCGCGCTCGGCAATCATTCGCCGATGCGCCATGACTTCGCGCGGCTTGTTGAAGCCCAGGACCCCAACCAGGCGACCCTCTCGCCCGTATATCGCGGCAAACTCACGCTGCTCCACCGAGCCGGCGACAACGGCCACCTCATCGCCCGGTCGAGGGCGTCCCGCGAGCTGAATCGTGCGCCCGAACTGATCGCTCCAGAACCACGGAACCGGTCCATAGGCCTCACCGGAACCGTCTCCCGCCAGCAGGGTTCGCACGGCATGTGCGGCCTGCGTCGCTGCGTTGTCCCAATGCTCGACGCGCATCAGCTCTCCATCGGACGTCGGGTTGGGCCAGCGGGCGACGTCACCCGCGACGACGACACCCGGCGCCGCTTGGCAGGTCTCGTCACACAGCACCCCGTCGTTGATCGCAAGTCCCGAGCCTTCCAACCACTCGGTGTTCGGAACCGCGCCGATGGCGACGACTAGGAGGTCAGTTTCGAGGGTCTCGCCAGTCGTCAATGTGACCGCCGCCACGTGCGTTCGGCCCTCGACACCCTGAACGCCCACGTCCGTCCTGAGGTCGACTCCGTGTTCGAGCTGGAGCCCGGCGCAGACGCGCCCCATCTCGTCACCGAGGATGCGGGCAAACGGCACTGTCGCCATCTCCAGCACGGTCACGTCCAATCCGAGTGATCGGGCCGACGATGCGACTTCGGCGCCAATGAAGCCAGCGCCACATATGACGACCCGGCTGGGGCGGGCGGCCAAACGGCGACGCAGCGCCCGAGCGTCATTGAGGGTTCTCAAAGTGAGAACACCCGTCAGGTCTTCAGTCCCAGGCAATCGCCGGGCCCGTGCCCCGGTCGCGATCACGAGACCGTCGTACTTAAGGAGGCTCCCATCAGCGAGGCTGAGCTCCCGGCTCACCACGTCGAGGCCAGTCGCTTTGAGACCTAGACGCAGGTCCAATCGCAGGTCGGCGAGTTTCCCGGCTGACGTTAGGGCGACGCGTTCTTCGTCCCAGTCGTCTACGAGGGCTGCCTTC
>JAOTZF010000124.1 GCA_029861485.1 Thermoleophilia bacterium
GCGATCTCGCTGACAACCTCGGCGTTAGCGAGGGTCGTGACGTCGCCCAGGTGCCGGTTCTCGGAGATGTCCCGCAGCAGACGCCGCATGATCTTCCCGGAGCGTGTCTTGGGTAGATCGTCGGTCAAGACGATGGATCGCGGCTTCGCGATCGAACCGATCTTCGCGGCAACGTGGTTACGCAACTCCGCGATCAGGTCCTCGTTGCCGTGGACGTCGCTCTTGAGAGTTACGAAAGCCGCCACCGCTTGGCCTGTGGTGTCGTCATGCCGACCCACTACCGCCGATTCGGCCACTGCGGGATGATCCACCAGCGCGCTTTCGATCTCGATCGTCGACAGGCGGTGCCCCGAGACGTTCATGACATCGTCGATCCGGCCGAGTAGCCAGTAGTAACCGTCGTCGTCCTGCCGCGCGCCGTCGCCCGCGAGGTACATGCCCTCGTATTGGCTCCAGTACGTCTCCACGAAGCGGTCGTCATCGCCATACAGGGTGCGGAGCATCGATGGCCAGGGCTCGGTCAAGACGAGGTAGCCACCGTCCCCTTGCGCCACGCTGGCGCCCGCCTCGTCGACGATGTCGGCCACGACGCCGGGCAGAGGGTGCGTCGCCGACCCCGGCTTGGTCTGGGTGATGCCGGGTAGCGGGCTGATCATGATCGCGCCGGTCTCCGTCTGCCACCAGGTGTCCACGATCGGGGCCGTGCCACCACCGATGTGCTCGTGGTACCACATCCAGGCCTCGGGGTTGATCGGCTCGCCAACGGTGCCGAGCAGCCGCAGGGAGCTGAGGTCGTGCTTCGCCGGATGCTCGACGCCCCACTTCATGAACATGCGGATGGCGGTCGGGGCGAGGTAGAGGATGGTGGCCCGGTAGCGCTCGGCGATGTCCCAGAGCCGGTCCTCGGCCGGGAAGTTCGGCGCGCCTTCGTACATGACGCTGGTCGCGCCGTTGCACAGCGGTCCGTAGACAATGTAGCTGTGACCGGTGACCCAGCCGCAGTCGGCCGCGCACCAATAGGTGTCGTCTTCCTTGAGGTCGAACACGTACTTGTGCGTTGAGGCCACCTCCGTGAGATAGCCGCCCGTGGTATGCACGATGCCCTTGGGCTTACCCGTGGTGCCGCTGGTGTAGAGGATGTAGAGCAGATCCTCGGCGTCCATCGCCTCGGGCTCACACTCCGCGGGTTGGCTCTCGACGAGTTCGTGGTACCAGCGGTCGCGGCCCTCGGTCCAGCCGATATCGCCGCCGGTCCGCCTCACCACGACGCTGTGGTGGACGTCCGGGCATTCGGTCAGCGCCGTGTCGACGTTGTCCTTCAAGGGGATGCGGCGCCCTCCCCGCCATCCTTCGTCGGCGGTGATGACCGCGCGGCAGTCGCAGTCGATGATGCGGTCGCGCAGGGCCTCCCCCGAGAAACCGCCGAAGACCACCGTGTGGGGAGCGCCGATGCGGGAGCACGCGAGCATCGCAATCGGCAGCTCGGGCACCATGCCCATGTAGATCGCCACCCGCTCACCGCGGCCGACGCCCAGCGAGCGCAGCCCATTGGCCAGCCGGCAGACCCGCTCGTGCAGGTCGGCATACGTGATCGCCTGGGTGTCGCCGGGCTCGCCCTCCCAGTGGAAGGCGACCTTGTCTGCTCGCGTCGCAAGATGGCGATCGAGGCAGTTCACCGAGGCGTTGAGCTTCCCGCCCACGAACCACTTGTAGAAGGGATGGTTGGAGCGGTCGACGACTTGCTCCCACGGCTCGATCCAGTCGAGCGCCTGGGCCTCCTCGGCCCAGAATGCCTCGGGATCCGCCGCCGCGCGCTCGTAGAGATCAGCCTTCGCATTCGCCGCCGCAGCGAGATCTGCCGGCGGCGGGAAGATGCGCTCCTCGACTTGAAGCGCCTCGATCGTGGGTCGATCGTCGCTCATCTCGGCCTCCGGGAGTGGTGGATCGCGATGGCCATCGTAACCCGGTAGCTGTAGCTCGACCATCGGCTAGCACGAAATCCCTCGCGGGGTATCAAGTCCTAGACATCTCTCGCCGATAGGCGGTGTGGACGCAGAGCCGCCGCTATGCAGCCGCTTTGGCCCGATCCGTCACGGATGACCTCGTACGTCAACCGCAGCCTCCCCTGAACCAGGGAACTCCTATGTCACGCCAGATCTCCACCGCCGCGAGCCCGCCGCCCAGGCGCAATCAGCCCGCCCCTCGTACTCGCGAGCAGGTGTTGGCGGAGCTGCGCGGCCTCGGCGGACTCGTCCTCGAGCAGGCGCTGCTCGACAGCACAACGCGTCCGTTGAAGAGCCTTCTCGAGTGGACCGAGCGACTCGCCAAAGAGCTCGGCGAGCCCCGCCCGGGACGGGCCAGCAACTACCCGGAGCTGCTTCGCGTGATCGTGGCGATCAGCCGGCGCGCCGGCAACACGCAGACTCTCAAGATCGCCTGAGGGCGAGCCCAGGGCCTCGCCTGGGCGCCGATCGGATAGCGTGGGCCGCCCGTGGGGCAGCCAACCCAGGAACGCACGACCTACCCCGATCACCTTCGTCACCTGATCGAGGGCTACTTGGAATCGCTCCGCTTTCTGCGCGGCGGGCCCGGCGAGGATCAGGCCGCGGGCACCGAGGGCCTGGTGGAGGCGATGCGCTACTCGCTGCTTGCCGGCGGCAAGCGCATCCGACCGGTGCTGGCCCTCGCCACCGCCGAGAGCCTGGGCAGAGACCCCGCGGAGCTCCTGCCGACCGCGGCCGCGATCGAGCTCACCCATACCTACTCGCTCATCCACGACGACCTGCCGGCGATGGACGACGACGCGTTGCGGCGTGGCAGGCCCACCTGTCATGTCGTCTACGGCGAGGACATCGCGATTCTCGCCGGCGACGCACTGTTTGCCGAAGGTATGCGCCTCATTTGCGACGAGCAGGGGGGCGGACCCGAGATTCAGCTCGGCATGCTCGCCGAGCTGAGCAGGGCGGCCGGGGTGGGCGGAATGGTCGGCGGCCAGTACCTCGACCTGCGGGGAGAAGGCCACGACTCGATCGGGGCGCTCAGGAGAATCCACTCCCTGAAGACCGGCAGGCTCATCGCCTGCGCCGTGCGGTGCGCGCTCGTCCTGGCCCAGCCGGGCGAGGAGACCTGGCGGCACTACGGTCGCTTCGCGCAGGAGCTTGGGCTGCTGTTCCAGATCGTCGATGACATCCTCGATGTCGAGGGCACCGAGGAAGAGCTCGGCAAGAGGATCGGCGCCGACGAGCGGGCGGGGAAGGCCACGTACGTCAGCCTGCTCGGCATCGACGAGGCTCGAGATCGCGCAGAGCGAGCCCACGCCGAGGTGGTGTCGATGCTCAGCCTGATCGACGGGCCCAAGGACGCGCTGCTCGCCCTCGCGGACCTGACGCTCTCGCGGCGCAACTGACGAGGTGCGCGCCCTCGTCCTGCACGGCCCGGACGACCTACGGCTGGAGCACCGCGAGGTTCCGGAGCCCGAGCCGGGCGAGGTCGTGGTGCGCGTCGAGGCCGCCACGACCTGCGCGACGGACGCCAAGATCCTCCGGTCGGGCGACCACCCGGCCCTCGGCCCGCTGCCCTCGCCGTTCGGGCACGAGGCGGCTGGCACCGTCGTGGCCGTCGGCCGGGGTGTCGACACCGTCACCGAGGGAGCGCGGGTCGTGCCCGCGAACTCCGCGCCATGTGGGTCGTGTCGCTCGTGCAGCGGCGGCGGCTCGGGCCAGTGCGAGAACCTCATCTTCCTGTGGGGGGCCTTTGCCGAGTTCCTGCGCGTGCCCCGGCGCATCGTCGAGCGGAATCTGGTGCCGCTGCCCGATGGCCTCGATATCCGGCTCGCGCCGCTGGCCGAGCCCCTCGCCTGCGCCGTCAGGGCGGCCGACCACTGCGAGCCGGCGCCCTCGGCGCGGGTCGTGATCCTCGGAGGTGGGGCTCAGGGCGCGTTGCTCACCGCGCTACTCGCGAAGCGGGGTTGTCAGGTGACCGTCTGCGATCCCCACCAGGAACGGCGTGAGCGAGCACTCGAGTTCGGTGCGTCCGACGTCGCCGAACGCGTGGCCGACGCCGGCGACGTGCGGGAGATCCACGAGCGATGCGGTGAGCCGGACATCGTGATCGAGGCGGTCGGGCGCCCCGAGGCATGGCAAGCGGCGGTCGAGCTGGTGCGGCCCGGCGGCCAGGTACTCTTCTACGGAGGGTGCACGCCGGGATCGACCGTCGCGCTGCCCACCTCGCGTCTGCACTATGACGAGCTGACGCTGCGCGGGTCGTTTCACCACGACCCCAGGGCATTCCGCACGGCGGTCGGTCTGTTGAGCGACCCGCGCGCACCATATGGGCGGTTGCTCGAATCTCCAGTGGCGCTCGATGAGGTCGGGAGGGCGCTCCGTCAGAGCGGAGCGAAGCGCCCGGTGATCATCTGAGCGGCGCTAGGCGTTCTTGTCCATCCACTTCTTGAATTTCTCGAACTGGGCCGACTGCTCGCGAAGGCGGTTGAGCTCCTTGGCCTGCTGCTTGACCAAGCTCGCAAGCTCGCCCATGACATCGGAGGCCCGCTTCAGCACGGCGTCGGCATCCTTACTGCTACCGCCGCCACCGCGTGCACCGCGCCGGCCACGAGGCTGCAGCGACGCGCCGCGCTGGCGGGCAATGCGGTAGTAGTTCGCCGCGACCGTACCCGAGCGACGTCCTGTCTCCTCGGAGATCCGCTCGAAGGCCTGCGTCCGAGTCAGGCCTTCGTCCGAGACGAGCTTCTCGACCTGCTCGAATATCTCAACGCCGATACGTCCCCGACGCGTGGGTTCCTTAGTGCTCATATGCGCCTTTCCTTCGCGATGTGCGAGAGGCCGCTGATGGGTTATTGAGCCGCAAATATAGCCATAAATTGGCTGCGTCGTTAATACATGCATTTCATTATGCGATTCCCTGCAATGCGGGCGGGCGTTATTCGCCCGGGAAGAGAGCGAGGGTCGCGGTGAAACCGTGGAGAAAATTTCGCCCGCCCACCGGACCGATCTCGCCATTACAGAACAGCCCCACTGTCGGTATGTCGCCGAGTTCGTCAACTACAACCGACGCATCATGGTCGACTACATCGAACATACGCGTGCCACGACCATTACAACTGAATAGCAGCGCGCCCCCAGGCTTTGCTCCCAATTCAGAGCCGCCTCGTTGAAGTGCGCGTCGTAGATCCAGGTCGGCCGATTCAGCATCCCGAACGTGGAATCGCATCGTCTGCCCAACCCGCACGCGCTCGCCCACCAATAGCGCTCCTCGCTCGCTATCAGTGCCTCTCACGCCGCGCACGAGATAGTCCCCGACCCCGTAGTCGGGACGGTTCTCGTCGATGACCAGGCCGGCCAACAGCCCTCCCGCGAGATAGTCGCGCTCGGAGTCGCTGGCGCCGTCCAGCAGCTCCCTGAGTCGATCAAGCGCGGGCTTGCTCGCGAGCTCCTCGACAACGGGCCCGTCGGCGGCGGTGATCACCATGTCCTGGCCGACTGGCCGGCAGCCCTGGGAGACCACGGTGACGGCCGCCTCCGCGTCGAGCACCAATGCCACGGCTCCGTCCGTTCGCACCTGCCCATTGATGATCATCCGATGCTCGCCCGGCCCACGCCCACCGGATGCGAGCCCGCCGACCACCTGCGTGCCCGGCAGCCGCTC
>JAOTZF010000125.1 GCA_029861485.1 Thermoleophilia bacterium
CGCGGTGAGGTGGGTGACGGTGGCCAGGCACTCGTGAAGGGTCGCGAAGGCCGAGCGCCGATCCGCCCTGGCGGCGTCGCCGCCACGGCGATCGGATCCCCAGAAACGGCGTCGCGAGGTGCGAACGTACCAGTTGCTCAACTGGTCGATGAAGGTATCGATGGCCCGGCCTGCGGCGGTCGCGTCGTAGTGGTCGAGGCGAGCGGTGACCTCCGCGACCGTCTCATCGAGCCGCGCGAGAGCCCAGCGGTCGATTGCCGGGCGCTCCTGAAGCGGCGGGTCCTCACCTCCCGGCTCCCAGCCGTCGTCGAGAGCCGCGTAGGTGACGAGAAAGCTGTAGGTGTTCCACAGCGTGAGCAGGAACCGGCGCTTGGCCTCGTCGACGGCTTCGAGGCTGAAGCGGAAGCTGTCCCAGGGGCTCTGGGCCGTGAGCAGGTACCACCGAAACGCGTCTGCCCCCTGGCGATCCAGCACGGTCCAGGGCTCGATCACGTTGCCCCTGCTCTTGCTCATCTTCTGACCCTCGGCGTCGAGGATCAGGCCGAGGCAGACCACGTTCCGATACGCGGTCTCGTCGAACAGGAGCGTGGCCTCGGCGAGAAGACTGTAGAACCACCCGCGCGTTTGATCGAGAGCCTCGCAGATGAAGTCGGCGGGAAAGCGCCCCTCCAGACGGCCGTCGTCGAAGGGGTGGTGCTGCTGGGCGAACGGCATGGCGCCGCTGTCGTACCAGACGTCGACGACCTCGGGCACGCGCCGCATGGTCCCGCCACAGCTCTCGCACGCCAGCACGAGGTCGTCCACGAACGGCCGGTGGGGATCGAAGCCCTCGCCGAGTTGCACGCCGGCCCGCTCGGCAAGCCGCGCGAAGGAGCCGACCGCCTCCGCGTCTCCGCAGTCGTCGCAGCGCCAGAACGGCAGTGGAGTGCCCCAGTAGCGCCGCCGCGATATCGCCCAATCGACGTTGCCCTCGAGCCACTTGCCGAATCGCCCGTCGCGGACGTGCTCGGGGTGCCACCCGATGTCGCTATTCAGCGCAAGCATCCGGTCGCGGACCTTGGTGGTGCGGACATACCAGGACGGCATTGCGTAGTAGATGAGAGGAGATCCGTCGCGCCAGCAGTGCGGGTAGGTGTGCGTGTAGGACGCCGCGCGGAAGAGTCGCCCGCGATCGCGGAGATCGTCGATCAGCGCGGGGTCCGCGTCCTTGAAGAACTCCCCGGCGACCGATGGCACCTGATCGGTGAAGCGCCCGTCGAGGTCGACCGGATTCGGGGCGTCCAGACCATGCTGCTGGCCCGCGACATAGTCGTCCTGGCCGAATGCCGGCGCGAGGTGCACGAGCCCCGTACCGTCCTCGGTGGTGACGAACTCGCCGGAGATGACGACGTGAGCCCCCTCGATGAAGGGAAACGGGGGCTCGTAGTGGGCGCCGACGAGTTGGTCGACCGGCACCTCGCGCACCACGGTCGCCGCGTCGCCGAGCGCGGCGTGGACCAGTGCCCGGGCGACGATGAGCCGCTCCCCGTCGAGGTCGGCCTCCACGTACTCGAGCTCGGGGTTGATGGCCACTGCCTGGTTCGCCGGGAGCGTCCACGGGGTGGTGGTCCAGACCAGGAGGACGGCATCGGAGTCCCGCACCGGGAACCTGACGTAGATCGAGGGATCGTCGATCTCCTGATATCCCTGCGCCACCTCATGGCTCGAGAGCGGGGTGCCACACCTGGTGCAGTACGGGACGACCTTGTGGCTCTCGTAGACCAGACCCCGATCCCACAGCTCGGCGAGGCTCCACCAGACGCTCTCGATGTACGAGGAGTCCATGGTCCGGTAGGCGGTTTCGGTATCGACCCAGAAGCCGATTCGCTCGGTGAGCCGCTCCCACTCCTCGAGATAGGTCACGACCGACTCGCGGCACTTCGCGTTGAACTCCGCGATGCCGTAGGCCTCGATCTCGGGCTTGCTGGAGATGCCGAGCTGCCGTTCGACCTCCAGCTCCACCGGGAGCCCGTGGCAATCCCAGCCGCCCCGCCGCTCGACCTTTCTCCCGCGCATGGTGTGGAAGCGGGGGAAGATGTCCTTGAACACTCGTGAGAGAACGTGGTGCGACCCGGGTCGCCCATTGGCCGTAGGGGGACCCTCGTAGAAGACATACGGGGGGCTGCCCTCACGCGCCGTGACGCTTGCGGCGAAGACATCGTTCTCGCGCCAGAACGCGAGCACGCGCTCCTCCATCTGTCCCCATTGCTCGGGGGGTGGTACCTCTTTCCACGTGCCCATCTCTAGGCCGCCCTGGGCTGGAGGCGCTCGAGGTACGAGACGACGTCGTGGAAATCCTCGAACGGGATGTGCTGGCGGCCCTCGCGCTCGAGATGCTCGGCCAGCGACGCGCGCGCGAACACCGTATCCGCCTGCGCGGAGGCGCACCTGTCGGAGATCCCGTCACCGACGTAGACGACGTGCTGGTCGGGGGCGTGGCGCAGCGCGAGATCGTGGCGCTTGCAGCGCCGGCCGCAGTGCTCGCAGATCTCGCCGCGATCCGCCCAGACGAGCCGCGCGCCCTCGCGTGAGAAGGCGATGTCATTCGAGCGGATCTCCAGGCCCGTGATGCCGGCGTCGGCGAAGACGGCGTCGATCACTGTCCGGAAGCCGGCCGACAGGATCGTCAAGCGGTGCCCCGCGCGGTCCGCCCAGCTCACGAAGCGCTCGAAACCGGGCCGAATGGGCGCCTCGCGACGCACCGCCGCCAGCGCCTCATCCGTGGTGGCCGTGACGGCGGCGAACTGCTGGCGCATGGCCTCCTCGATCGTGATCTCTCCAGCCTGCAAGCGGGGCTCCAGCTCGTCCCATACGCCTCGCGCGCCGAACTCCTCGACGATGACCTGAAGCGTGTCGCGGGCGGTGATCGTGCCGTCGAAATCGACGGCCAGGAGGAGGGGCGGCACGGGCGCGGAAGCTAGCAAACACCTCGCGATACGCCCCGAGGGCGGCCTACCGCCGACGGCTAGGATGGCGTGCCCCTCTGTGACCATGCCCGCTCCTCGCCCAGTATTCATCCCCGGCGTCGGCTCGATCCCCGACGATTTCGCGCGCCAGAGCGAAGTCTTCGACGGCTGCGTGGTCCATGCCCCGGACATGACCGATCAGGCGGCGCGCACTCCTCCCACCTCCACCCGAGAGCACGCCGAACGCCTCGCACTCGAGCTGCGCTCAACTCCGGGCCCGACGGTCCTGGTCGGCCACTCCCTTGGAGCTGCTATCGCCATCGAGACGGCGCTTCACGAGCCCGAGCTGGTCGATGGACTCGTCCTGGTCACCTCCGGCGCTCACATACCGATGCCGGACACGCGGCTCCGGGCCGTAAAGGAGGATTTCGCCGCGGAGTGCAATCGTCTGGCTCGCGCGTCGTTCGTCGCGGCGACCGACGAACAGCTCGTGCAGCGACGGGAGGCGCTGATGCGTGCGGGGCAGGATGTTCTCTCCGCGGGCTATGCGTGCTGCCGAGACTACGACGCTCGGGGGCGGCTCGCCGATGTCGAGGTACCCGCGTTGGTGATCGCCGCCGCGGACGACGTCCTGATGCCCACGTCGCTCAGCGAGGAGCTCGCGAACGGGCTACCAATGGCCCATATGGTGGTCGTGGAGGGCAGCGGTCATCTGCTGCCCATCGAGCGACCCGCCGCACTCGATCTGCTCGTGGCCGGCTATCTGGCACGCCTTGAGCTGACTCTGGCGGGGATGTGAGCGGATGCCCGACATCGCCGTGATCATCAACCCCAACGCACGGCGCTCCTCGCCGGGCCTGCGCGCTCGAGTGATGCGATCGCTTGGAGCGGAGCACGATGCGGTCAGCCTCGTGACCCGGGGGAAGGGGGATGGCGAGCAGTTGGCACGAGAGGCGCTGGACGCCGGGTGCGAGATCTTCATCGTCCTCGGCGGCGACGGCACCGTCAACGAGGTCGCGGGTGTCATCGAGGACACCGACGCGGCGCTCTGCCCGATTCCGCTGGGAGGAACGAACGTCTTCGCCCGCGCGATCGGATGGCCTGCGACGCCCGAGGCCGCGATATCGCTTCTGAGAGGAGTCATCGGTGATCGCGACGCTCTCACCCGGCAGATACGGCTCTGGGCTGTGACCGCCGACGGCACCAGGCGGCGCTTGTGCCTGAACGCCGGCGTTGGAATCGATGGCGAGGCCGTGGCCGAGGTGGAGCGGCGACCGAAGGCCAAGCGAACGCTCGGCCAAGGGGCGTTCGCCGTGGCGGCGGCCCGAGCAGTCGAGCGCACCGCAAGGCGTGGCAGCGTGCTGAGGGTGAGCAGCGACGGCGCGGAGCCGGTGCACGCCGCGAGCATCTCGGTCGCCATCGGCGGGCCGTACGCGTACTTCGGCGCCCTGCCGCTCGACCTGATTCCCGGCGCCGACTTCGACGGCCGATTGCACTGGCTCGCACTGAGCCGCGCCCGAAGGAGGGACATCGCCCGGGTTGCCGCCGGTGCGTTCGCATCCGGTCGCCACGCGCGGGACGCGGCCGTGGTGAGGGGGGTCGCCCAGACCAGCCTCACGATCACCACCGATGAAGCCGTCGCGGTGCAGGCGGATGGCGAGCCGGTGGGCGCGCACCGTGAGATTCGCTTTGCCCCGGCGGGCATGCTGCGCGTTCTTTCGCCCCGCGCGGCGGATGACGCTCAAGAATCGCTCCTCGGCGCACGATAAGAACCTCGACCCCATTTACCCCCGCCTCGCAGTCAAGGAGGACGCGAGTGGCACGACGGCCGGAGCCCCGCGCACAACTTATGGCCCTTACAGCGCTCGTCCTCGACGGCGCCCGGGTAGATCCGCAACGTCAGCCGGGAGAGAGCCTCGTCGAGTGGCAACGCGACGTCGCCGCGCAACTGGGTGTCCTGCCGCGCCACCCGCGCACCTTCCGCGAGCTGCTCGACGGAGTGCTTCGACTCCATCGCGTGATGAAGGGTCTCGGCGACCCGCTCAAGGACGGACCGGCGAGCTACGAGACCGCGAGCGACACGGCCGCAGATGGGCGAGCTTCGCTGGCGTCCTAGCCCGAGTGCTCGGACCGCCCCGACACGACGGCGCTCGTGTCGGCCAGCGCGAGCTCTCGATACGAGCCGATCCGCCGGAAGCGCGCGTTGCGCTGGCGGCGCCGCTCCTGGCCGGGCACGTCCCGTAGCTCGTTGATGGCGCGCTGGAGATACCGGTCGAGCAGCTTCGCCGCGGCGTCGTGGTCGCGGTGCGCGCCCCCGTCCGGCTCGGGAACGACGGCGTCGACCACGCCCCAGCGGTAGCAATTGGCCGCGGTCGGCTGGAACGCCGCGGCGGCGAGCTTGGATTTGGCCGCATCGCGCCAGAGGATCGCCGAGCCGCCCTCGGGGGAGATGACCGAGTAGGTCGAGTTCTGGAGCATCATCACCCGGTCTGCGACGCCCAGGGCGATCGCCCCGCCGGATGAGCCCTCGCCGATCACGATGGAGACGGTTGGGACGTTCAGCCGCAGCATGGTCCGGATGCTGGTCGCGATCGCGCCGCCCTGTCCCCGCTGCTCGG
>JAOTZF010000126.1 GCA_029861485.1 Thermoleophilia bacterium
GACCACCCCTGAGCCGTCCGCCAGCACGGAGCAGGGCACCGAGCACATCCACCTGGAGCTGGACTCAGGCGAGTTCTTCTTCGGGGAGCTCGCCGAGCGCCAGAGCAACGTGCGCTCGTTCACCCTCGACCAGGGGCGCTTCCTCCAAGACGCCGCCCTTCCGTTCGCGCTGGCCGCCAGCCACGCCCTCGGCTCTCTCGGCGGCCCGCTGAAGATGGTCGTCGGCCTGCCGATCTCCGACTTCGACGACAAGCACGCCGAGCTGGAGCGGATGCTGCTGGGCAGCCATTCGGTCACTGCCGTGGACGCGAGCAACGCGCGGCATCGAGGCACGGCGGTGATCGAAGACGTCAAGGTCATCCCCGAGCCGTTCGGCTCGATCTACAACATGATCCTCAACGACCGCGGAGACATCGCCAACCAGTCCCTAACCGAGGAGAAGGTCGGCCTCATCGACATCGGTTTTCACACGGTGGACTTCACCGTCTCGGACCGCACGTCGTTCCTCGAGCGGGCGAGCCGCAGCTCCGAGGCCGGCATCGCGCGGGCATTCTCGGTGATCGCGGCGAAGCTCCGCGAGAAGAGCGACGTGAACCTCGCCATCTACCGCCTGTACGACGCGGTGCAGAGTGGACGCATCCGGATCCGCGGTAACGCCTACGACCTCGGCAAGCTCACCGAACACGTCTTCAATCAGCTCTCCAGCGAGATCGCCACCCAGGCGAACGAGCTCTGGGCCGACGAGTGGGACATGGACCGCATCGTGATCTCTGGAGGCGGAGGAACGGTGCTCTCGCCCTACCTCACACCGATGCTGCAGGGGCGCGTCGAGACCGTCGAGCCGAACGGAGATCCGCGACTGGGCAACGCGCAGGGCTTTGCCAAGTACGGCAGGCACCTGTGGAACGTGCCGGGGCCGCCGTCACGACCAGGCGCTACCGCCACGCAGGAGCCCAAGCCGAACGACGCGCCCAAGGCCCCGGCGGAGCCGGCCCAGCAGGCCGCGGAGCCTGCGGACGCCGCCGAGGGCGAAGAGCTCGAGCCGAGCACGAGCGAGGAGCCGGGCCCGAGCACTGCCGGAGCCCAGACCAAGAGCCCGTACTAGGTGAAGCTCACACCGGGCGCCGGAAGCGCACGCGGCCGGAGTCGAGGTCCGGGTAGGACCACCAGCCGGTGCCCACCCAGGCCGCGGCGTGACCGAGGTCGGACCTGCCGGCGCGGTTCGACCACCAATTGGCGTCGCGTCGCGCGGCGTCAGGCAAACGGGCGTCAATGATGTCCTCGATCTCCTCGATGCGGTAGATCAGCTCGACCTCGCCGACCGCGGTCTCCAGAATCTCGCAGAGGGGCTCGAGGAGATCCGCGGGGAAATCCTCATCGCCGTCCCCCGACTTGGCATCGCCCGACTGACGGACCTGCCTCTCGAAGAGCTCCACGGCACGGTCGAGCTCCTCATCGCTGAGCCCCTCCAGGAATGCCTGCATCGCAGGGGCATCGGCTCTGTCGCCACCGGACGCCTCCCCATCGCCCTCCAGCTCAGGGTTGGGGCGCCCCGAGTGGATCGGCACGACCTCTGCCAGGTGCCGACGCCGGGGCGTCTCCGGTTCGGAATCCGTGGCGGCCGCTGCTGCCGTGCGCACCGGGAGCGCGCCCTGCACCATCGAGCCCTTCCCGACGGAGGCCGCGTGAGCGTCCGCGCCAACCGCGCCGGCAGACATCACCTTCGTATCCCCTGCCGGACCGACCGACTCGCCGTCTGAGATCTCTCCGGTCTCGGCCTCGACGGCATCCTGAGCCTCGTCTCTGCCTACCGCGTCGATTCCCCCCTCGTTCTCGACCACCGCCTCGTCGGCCGGCGCGAAGCGGCCGGCGAAGGGGTCCTCTCCGGCGGCCACGGTGGCGAATGGAGGCGTGCGTGGATGCTCAACTGCCGCCACGCGCCGCGCGTCACCGTCGGCACGCGGGTGTCCTGAGACCCACCCTGCGAAAGGGTCCCGGCGAGGATCGATCTCGCGCGCGGGCAGAGGCTCTGGCCGGGGCTCGGGCTCGGTCGGCTCGAGAGGCGGCGGGCTCGCGGCGGGCACCGGATCGGATTCCTGTGTATCAAGCAACTCGACGTCCGGAAGGGTGTTCAAATCGAAGCCCTTCTCCCAGTTGTCAGAGTTCCTCTCGTTCACTGCACCTCTCCTGTCTCATAAACGCGCGGCGGGAATTCGAGCGGACTGTAGGAAGCCCTCGGGACACCTTTCAGACCCGACACGTCGCTCGGCGGGCCTAGACCGGAGGGGTACCAAAAAATCGATGAGGGCGCTCACCGCTGATCGGGGAGGCCTGGGGCTGCCGTACCGCAAAGCGCCGCGCCTCGCGTGAATCCGCGGGTAGCGAATCGACGAGCGGCGAACGCTCGTGGCCGTGGTACGAGTCAAGCCGGCGGTCCCTACCCGTAACGGTGACACGGCAGAGCCCTCTTCCAGCCCGCTGGGGCGCACGTCGCATCACTCCGATCTAACCCGCGTGATGCGTGAATCCGGGCATCTCCCGTGCAGCAGAGCGCCGCCTGGCCGTTGCTACAACCGATGGTGTCGGTGCTCGCCGCGCCCCCCAACGCGCGGCACCGGCCCTCATCTTCGCGCTCCGGCCAACGCGTGGGTGCCACGGCCCCGAAGCCCATCCATCCCACCCCCCTCCCCCCCAAGGAGTAGACGTGCCTTTCACCTCCCGCGCCGTGGTGCTCGGCGCAATGGCATTCCTCGTTGCGGCGACGCCCGCCATGGGTGCCGACGCAACCGCGGCCGCGGTCTCGCTGACCGGGGGCACACTCGCCATCGTCGGACTCGCTCTGATCGCAATGGGCGCCATTGCCCTCGCCCGGCCGCGCCGCGCCGCACCGTCGGACCAACCCCTCCCACAGGACGGAGCGGAGTCGGCCACGGTGGATCGGCCGGTCCCCGCCGCGCGCCAGCAGACCGCCGGCGCGGCCGCGGCACGCCAGCAGGCGCTCGCCTACCGCGGCGCGAACATGCAGGTGAAGCCGAGTGACGACGACAGCGCCAGCCAGCCGGAGCCCGCGCATGCCGGGGCCGGCAGGTCGCTGCTCTCGGCGTCCGAGTCGGAGGAGGTCACGCGTTTTCTCGCCCACGCCAGCCCGATCGCTGCCGGCAGTGATTCGTTGCTCAGCGACCGCGACGCGATGGCCGAGCAGATGCTCCGGGCCCTCAAGGCCGAGAGGGCGCGGCGGGGCAGCTAGCCGGCCGGCTAGCCGGCCTTCGCCCAGGGCGCGAACGCGTTCTGGACCCCTGCGAGGGCAGGCGACAGACTGGGCGCGTGGCGCAGGACGACATCGCGCATGCCGGTGTCCTCTACCCAACGGATGCCCTCGGGCGTGTACACCTCGGGGCGGTAGTCGTCGGTGAAGAAGCGATCGCTCTTCAGTCGCCGTGAGGCCATGAGCACGAAGATGCGGAAGGCAGTCTCGCTGAAACCGAATCCCTCCAGCAGCGGCTCCGCGTAGAGCCCCACCATAAGGTCGACATCATCGACGCCCTGATAGAGAGCGGACACCTTGGCCGCGAGTTCGGGGTCGCCGCCGACGAGCTCCTCGAAGCTGCTGACCTTCGGCATGCGGATCAGCTCTCGGAATTGGTTGTACCGAGGAACACCGCGCTCCCGATCGCGCATCACATCCACGGCCGCCAGGTCGAGCTTCCAGCCATCGGGCCTCGTGAGCGTGCGCAGCGTGTTGGGGAAGTTCCCCAGCTGCAGCATGCCGGGGTGCGCCACCCCGAACGAATAGAGCACGTCCTCGAGGCCGTGGTTCTGCATCAGCGCTCGTGACCCGGCCTCGCTTGCCTCGATCAGGGTGGGCGTGGCCGTGACCTCGTGGTTCGCCCGCGAGCGAACGACGATCTCATCCGGGATCAGCGGATGAAGGCGATAGACCGAGACGAACTCCTCCGTCAGCGTGTACGGGGCGCCGTGGTGGTCCACCCTCGAGCCGGGGATCCCGATGAACACGTCCGAGCGCGAGAAGCGCCGGAGGAGCTTCGCCATGCGCTTCGAGCCGAACAGGCCGTACCAATTGGCGTTCATGGCGGCGACCGTCGTCGGGTGCGGCAGGATCGCCGGCGTCCACTCGATCGTGTGGATCTTGGCCATCAGGGCGGCGTTGACCAGTCGCGCTTGGTTGAAGAGCCGGTCGTCGCTCCAGTCCGGATGCTTCGAGGTGAACATGTCGGCGATGGCGTTGTGCTCATGCACGAACAGGGTGTGCAGGGCCGAGAGGCCAAGCCAGTAGTTGCCCGTGACGCCGGTCTTGTCAACGCCGGCCTCATTGACCGGCAACAGCCCGTCGTCGCCCATCGCAAGCCGCCCGCCGGCGCCCTCTCGCAGCTCGCTGAGCGCCTCGGCGGAGCTGCCATAGAGCTGCGAGCCATCCCACCAGTGGGTCTCGGTGTTGTCGAAGGCTGCAGGCCCGCCACCGGTAACGCGGGTCGGATCGTGGGGTGAGCGCCTGATGCGCATAGGGTTCTCGTGCCAGTCGTCGCCGTCTTCGAGGGGCAGCTCGATGTGGTTGTCGCGCTGGTTCTTGCCGTGGCTCACCCAGTCGTGGATCTGGAACTGGATCCAAGCCCCCGCGAGCAGGTTGAGGAACGGGACCTCGGCCATCTGGTCGCCGCGCGCAAGCAGCCGCCTGCTGACTTCGCGCGGGCTCGGAGAGGTGAGCTTGGGCTCACCGTCGGTGCTCGATGCCCAAAAAGGCACGTTGCGGCCAAATCGCGATCCCGCCGCCCCCATGCCTGGACTCTCGAGATCGTTGTAGCGGCCATCGGGCGCTCGCGCTGAGCGCTGCTCGGCGGTGGGAGCCGGCCCGTCCAGGTCCTCCGGCACGGCGAGTAACGAGGTGTCGTGAAGGTTCAGCTGGCGCAGGCGCATGCGGATGGCCAGCAGGCTGAAGAGGCCGAGCAGCTTGGGCTGTTGGTGCCAGGGGCGCCAGCGCTGGAGCAACCAGGCGATCCCTAGGGCGAGACGTTGGCCGACCGACAACCGCATACGTGATCCTCTAGGTCTCGATAGGGGGAAGCAACGGTACGCCCGGCAGGCGATGCCCGGCAACCACCGACGCGATCATGGAGGGGCAGTCTCCCTCAAGCGGGGCGCCATGCCCGACGCAGACCGTCTCGACATCGCCGAGGTCGGCGAGGCTGCTGAGACTGTGCTTGTTCTGGGGATTGTCCAACGTGAGCCCCTTCCATCCTGCCTCCAGCCGTGGCCACGTCACCATGATGTCGCCGCAAAAGAGCGCTCGCTTCTCGGGCCACCAGAAGCTGAACGAGCCCGGTGTGTGCCCGGGGGCCCGGCAGTACAACTGGCCTAGGTGTAGTTCCCGAAGAGGTTGTTGATACGGAGAGAGCCTCCGGAGACGGTTTGAGCTGACCAAAGCCACACCGTCTCCAAGGAGGCTCTCATGGCCCATGCTAAGGCCAAGCTCACCCCGCTG
>JAOTZF010000127.1 GCA_029861485.1 Thermoleophilia bacterium
ACCGGCGCCCGGCACCACGCCGACGATACCGCCGCCGACGCCGCTCTTGGCCGGCACCCCCACGGAATAGGCCCACTCGCCGGCGTAGTCGTACATGCCGCAGGTAAGTGCCACCGTGAGCAGGTCACGGATGAAGTGGCGAGGGACGACCTGCTCCCCTGTTAGCGGATGCCTGCCGTGGTTGGCCAGCGTCGCTCCGATGAGGGCGAGGTCGTCGACGGACAGCAAGACCGAGCACTGAGCGAAATACACGTCGAGGGTCTCCTCCACTCGGTCGGAGATGATCCCTTGGCTCAGCATCAGGTACGCGATCGCGCGGTTCCGGTTGCCGGTGGCCCGCTCGGACGCCCAAACGGCCTCGTCGATCTCCGGCCTGCGGCCGAGGTAGCGCTCGAACATCGAGAGCACCCGGTCCACACGCTCCTCAGGACCGTCACCGTCGACCAGGTCGGTAACCGCGATGGCGCCTGCGTTGACCATCGGATTCGGCGTGCGGTTGTGCTCGTCGTCGAGCACGATGGCGTTGAAGCTGTCAGCGGTTGGGGCCACTCCGGCGCGCGAGAGCACCACCTCGCGCCCGTGCAGCTCCAAGGCGAGGCCGTAGAGCAGGAGCTTGGAGATCGACTGGATGCTGAAGAGGTGGTCGCTATCGCCGACGCTCACCTGCTCGCCATCCACGGTCATCGCCCCGATGGCGAACAGGTCGGGTTCCACGCGAGCCAACTCCGGGATGTAGGAGGCCGGAGAGCCCTCGGCCAAAGACGCGAACGCCGTGTGCAGCGTCTGACAGCTCTCGCGGAACCACTCGAACCTCGCCTGGCGCTCATCCCGATCAGCCATCGGGCACGATTCTAGGGGCGCGGGGCGCGTTCGCTTCCGGCGTGGATCCGCTGTGCAACCGGCATCGACCCCACAGCTCACTCGGGGCTGGCAACCGATGTCGCGTGGCTCCGTGGCTCCCGCAGCTAGGCCGGCTCGGGCTCGAGGCGCTCGAGCCTCACCATCTTGACGAGCTGATCGACGAGAAGCGCGGTGGCGCTTCCGAGGCCGTGCCGGGCGACGTTCGCCGTCCCCGCGGCGCAGGCGAGGCGCAGGGTGTCGGTCGCCGATAGGTCGCGGAGCCGGCCGGCAACCAGCCCCGCGGTCATCGAATCACCGGCTCCTCGCGGATCAGCGGTATCCATGTGGGGTGGATGCACCCGAAAGAGACCCTCAGGGAACCCGGCCAGAGCCGGGCGCTCAGCGCGGGACAGCACGACCGACTCGGCTCCTTCACGCCTCAGGTCGGCGACCGCCGTCAGAGCCGCGGCCTCCGTGTCATCACGCAGGCGACCGGCCTCGATGAGATCGTCGTCACTGACCTTCAGAACGGAGATGGAAGCCGTCGCGATCAGCGCATCGAGCTCCAGTCCGTGCAGGTCGGCCACGACGCCGACCCCCGCCGACCCCAGATCCGACCCAAGCCGTTCGTAGATGTCGAGATCGACGTCGTGGCCGGGGTGGCGCCCGGCGAGAACCACGAGCCCGGACGCCAGAGCCCTCTCGAGGGTCCGGCCGTAGAGGTCATCGAGCTCATGGCGGTTGAGGGCCGGTAGCGCGGAGGCGGCGACCTCGAGTCGCTCTCCCTCGCGACGATCGTGGACGTATGCGGGCGTGTCTTGCGTCATTGGCACGGGAGCGAACTCGACTCCCCACTGCGCCATGAGGCCGCGCAGAACCTTGCCGCTCTCGCCTCCTACCGGGCCGCAGAGGACCGGACGCTCTCCGAGGTGCCGAAGCATGCGGGCGATCCAGAATCCTTGCCCTCCGGGATGGAAGTGGATCTCGTCGCCAACCCGGCCATGCGAGCCCTCGATGGTCACCGTGACGAAGAGCGACGGCGCGAACACGCAGACGTTTGCCCGATGATCGCGAGGGGTGTCCATGTTCAGGTCGGCCAGACGCACGGACCTCGACAAGGCACGCCGTGCAACCCCATGATGTCGTCGCCCCGTCCCACGGACAACCGGTGTCCGTACTGTGCGGGCGTGACGAGGCTGGTGCCCCGGATCAGTCCACATCGGCGACCGGGGGCCTCGGGCGTCGCCGCGAAGACGCCTCGGGGAGTCGGCTACGGTAGCTCTCGAACACCGATCGGCATGGCAATGACGACACCCTTCAGATCGCGGCACCCTGAGCTACATCTGGCCGGACGCGCGGGGTGGTTACGAGCGTCGGTGATGGGTGCGAACGACGGAATCGTGTCGATCGCAAGCCTCGTACTCGGCGTCGCTGCCGCGGGCGCCTCGAGCAGCGCGGTGCTCACCGCGGGCATAGCCGGTCTCGTTGCGGGGGCGCTCTCCATGGCGGCCGGTGAGTACGTCTCGGTGGCATCTCAGCGCGATGCCGAGGAGGCTGACCTCGAGCGAGAACGACGAGAGCTTGAGAGATCCCCGGCGGAGGAGCTCGACGAGCTCGCGCTGATCTATGAGGGCCGCGGCCTGTCGCCAGAGCTCGCCCACCAGGTTGCGGTCGAGCTCTCAGACGGGGACGCCTTGCAGACGCACGCCCGCGACGAGCTGGGCTTCGACGATCTGAGGCGCGCAAACCCGCTTCAGGCCGCGTGGGTCTCCGCCCTCTCGTTCTCGGTCGGCGCCGCCCTCCCTTTGATTGCCGTCAGCATCGGTGGCGATCCGCTCAGGGTGATTCTCACTGTGGCCGTGGTCCTGGCGGCCCTCGCCGCCCTCGGCGCCACGGGCGCTCGACTTGGCGGCGCGCCCATCGTCAGGGCCGCGGCGAGGGTGTTGCTCTGGGGTGCGCTGGCCATGGCAGCGACGTCCGCGATTGGCTACCTGGTGGGTGCGGCCGGCCTCTGAGCAGCCTTGAGGGCGTCTCCCACCGGGTCGTCGCCCGCGCTGTGGTGATTTCGGTCGGTCTTCTTCAAGTCGACGCCACTGATGGCCGGCCCCATAACTCGTGACACAGACGGCGGGCGGCGAGGCCACGAGGTCGGTCGCGCCCAGAAGACGAGGATGAGCCAGGCGAAGCTTACGCCGAACATGAGGCGCTGCCAGACGCCCGCGTAGTCCGGGACGCTGAAGATCAAAAAGGACATCGCCATGGCAAACGCGCCGGCCGCCGGCCCAAGCGAGCGCCCGCGCCCACTCGACCCAAACGCGCTTGCCACGGCGAACGCGACGAACGACATCCCCACCAAGCCCGAGAAGTTGGAGTGCCACTCGTCCTCGCGGGCGCTGACCGGCGCGTCGGCCGGTATCGGGGCGTGCTGGAAGATCGCCACGAAGACCAGGGCCAGGCCGAAGAGCAGCAGCGCGAGGCGATGGAACCAGAGCCCGGGCAGCCGCGGCCACCCGTCGGCGACGCTCGCCAGCCCGAGCGCGCCGAATACGAGGTTCATCGCCCATGCGTGTGGCGCACCCTGCGCGCCGAGCTCACTCAGCGTGTGCTCGCGGATCGAATACTCATCGACGCTGAAGAACGGCAGCACGAACATCACGAGCAGCAAGAGCACGTAGACCGGAATCAACAAGAGCCCGCCGCGCCTTTGCGCCGTCGCTGACCGGCCCCGCTGCAGGGGTCGAGCTCGACTAGCCATGCACCTGGTTCCAGAGCAGCGCCCCTTGGGCCAAGGCCAGGGCAAGGTTGGCGAGCCCGCCGACCGGGTTCGAGGCGGGCACGATGAGCAGCGAGAACGTGAGACCGGCTGCGAGTCCTACGACCATCGCCGTGCCTCCTGCCAGAAGTAGGCCGGCCACCGCGAGCTGAAAGCCTGCGATAAGCACCGCGAATACAGCGCCGTTCGGGACGATCACCTCACGGATCATCCAGCGGTAGGGGCCGAACCACGTCGAGGCTTCGAAGCTGCCAAAGAACTCGGCAGGATGGCTCCGGCCGTAGGTCAGGTTGAAGACCGCTCCAGCGAGGTACAGGGCGGCGAAGCCGTATCTACCCACCGAGACAAGTGCGCCTGCAATCGGGATAGCTCGTCGCGCTCTCTTCAGCCGCCCACCGCGACGACCTGCTTGCCGGGCAGAGAACCGCGCGCCAGACGCGCAATCGCCGCCGGCACCTCGCCGAGCGACCACACCTTGGCGATGCGAGGCTCGATCTCGTCGTTTGCCAGCATCTGCAGCAGCGCGCTGAGGTCCGCCCGGTACCAGTCGGGGTGCTTCTTCGCGAGCATCTGGATGCTGTAGAGCGAGGTCCGCTTGCCCATCGGTAGGAGGTTGTGAGCGAATACGGGGGCCAGGTTGAACGCCGTCCTCACGCTACGAGGCAGGTCGCGCCTGCCGGTCGCTGACAGCAGGCTGACCATGCCAAACCAGATCAGGCGGCCCCCGGGCCGAACCGCCTTCAGCGACTGCCGGGCGGTCGCGCCGATGCCATCGTAGGCGGCATCGGCGCCGTGGCCGTCGGTGAGCTCACGACAGCGCGTGAGCACGTCCTCATGTTCGAAGTCGATCAGGATGCCGCCCTCGGACTCGATGTGAGAGCGCTTCTTCTCGCGATCGGTGCCAAGCACGCGTATCCCCATGGTTCTGGCAAGCTGCATCAGGGCCGTTCCCACGCCCCCGCCGGCGCCCTGGATCAGCACCGTGTCAGCTCGACGAACCGGGGCTGATCGCGTCAGCATCTGGTAGGCGACGATGTAGTCCATCACCACGCAGACCGCCGAGGTTGCCTCGAGCTGCGCTGGCACAGGGACGATGCGCGAGCGAGGAACAAGCGCATGCTCTGCCCAGCCGCCGACGATCGAGAGGCCGGCGATGCGGTCACCCACAGAGATGTCGTGCACATCGGGGCCGACGGACTCGACCTCGCCGACGACATCCCAGCCCGGAACGAACGGCGCCCTGCGGCGCTCCGGGTGCAGCCCCTGGCACATCAATAGATCGGCGAAGCTGATTCCCGCGGCCTCGACGCGCACCCGCACCTCCCTCCGCCTCGGTCCGACGACCGGCCACGTCGTCACCTCGAGCACCTCCGCGCCGCCATAGCGCGTGGCGACGGCGGCGGTGCTCGGAAGTGGCGCTGCGACTTTGCCGGTCGCTGAGCTCGACATGCCGCAAGGCTCCCGCACGTGAGCTGCGCCGCCATCCGTACTTTGCCCGCTTGCCGACCCGTCCCGCACGGCCGGCTTGCGGCTCGTCGAGTCTCGAAGGTTGCGCGCTCTCCCCGTCTGGGTCTCCGCGGATGCCCGCCGCTCGGAATGCCGAACGTCTGACGGGCCATCCTCGACCCTCTCCGAGATGCAGATCAATCATGGCCCACAGCGAGCAGGAGCCCGCCAGGAGTGCAGTGTCGAGTGCCGAGGAAAGCGATCTGTCCTCGATCGCCCACAGGAGACAAAAAGCGACCCGATCCCCACCGGCCCTCGCGGGCAGCGCGGTCGTCGGGGTCTCGAGATCGTCGGCATGCTCGACGCCACAGAGCCACGCCCGT
>JAOTZF010000128.1 GCA_029861485.1 Thermoleophilia bacterium
TCGTCCACCGCCAGCTGGCCCGACTGATGGGCGACCGCGGCGTCCAGCTCAAGCACACCAGCCAGCTGAACTTCGGCGGCAACACGGACTTCCTCAACATGCTCGAGAGGGAACGTCTGGTCTCGAAGAAGATCAGCAAGACGAACGCCGTCACGTCGATCGTCGAAGGTGACATCGCGAAGGACGACATCCACATCGGCCCGAGCGATCACGTGCCGTGGCTGACCGACCGCAAATGGGCGCACATTCGGCTGGAGGGCGAGGGCTTCGGCGGTGCCCCGATCAACATAGAGCTGAAGCTCGAGGTCTGGGACTCCCCCAACTCCGCCGGCATCGTGATCGACGCCGTCCGATGCGCGAAGCTCGCAATGGATCGCGGCGTGTCGGGCACCCTTGAGGGTCCCTCGTCCTACTTCATGAAGAGCCCGCCCGTGCAACACCCGGATGCGCTTGCGCACGAGCTCACCGAGGACTTCATCTCGGGCGCGAGCGCCGCGGCCCTGCCGAGGACCTCGGAGACCGCCCCAACCGAGGCATAGCACCCTCTGCCAGCATCCGGCGGGCGGTAACGGCCCGTCGGATGCCTCGCACTAGCGGCGCGAGAGCAGGAAGAAGTAGATGAGCTGGGCCAGCGCGCCCACGAAGGCCGCGATGTAGGTCCACGCCGCGGCCGTAAGGACCGTGCGCGCGCCCTCTACCTCCCCGCCGACCAATACGCCCTGATTCTCGAGCGCCACGAGCGCCCGCTTCGACGCGTCGAACTCGACCGGCAAGGTCACGAGCTGGAAGAGCACGATTGCCGCGAAGAGGGCCAGGCCGATCGTGACGAGACCGCTGATGCCGACGACCAGACCGATCATCACCGGAAGGAACCAGAGCGACTGACCGAACTGGGCGACCGGTACGAGCGTCTGGCGGATCTTCATCGGACCGTAGCCCTGCGCATGCTGGATCGCGTGCCCGGCCTCGTGTGCGGCCACACCGACCGCAGAGATGCTCGACTCCCGGCCGACGGGCTCGGACAGGTTCAGTGAGCGATCGCGGGGGTTGTAGTGGTCGGTCAGTCGGCCGCTGATGTAGTTGATCGAAACGCCCGGCAAGCCGGACGCGTCGAGCACCGCCTGAGCCGCATGACCGCCGGTCATGCCGTTCTGGGGCCGCACCTCCGAGTACCGCTTGAACGTGCTGGAGACCCGCCGCTGTGCCCAGATCCCGAGCAGCAGCGGAACGGCGACTGCGACGAGTAACAGAACTGTAGGCGACACGATCTCTCCTCCCGAGATGCGCTGCGGATCCTATCCCCCGACCAGGCGCGCCCGGGGGCGGCACCGACCGCAGAGGCCGAAGCTCAGGTAGATTCGTCTCGCCAGGGAGCTCATTTTGGGGAGCGGACCGTGACCAGGGTCCTGTCCATCGCGCTGATCATGCCGGCCGGTGTTCCGGCGGTCGACGACGTCGGTTTCCACGTCGTTGCCGAAGCCGAGGGCCTCGCGCGCCGCGGACATCGGGTGGCCATTATCGGCCCGAGCGATGATGGCGACCTGGTGAGAGAGGGCCGCACGCGCCTGGCCGCGCTTCGCCACGGCGACACAACCGCCGTCGCCGGCGAGCGAGGGCAGGTGCTCACACTGGCGCTCGGCCGCGCGGTGCGCGTCTCCGAGAAGCGCCGCGTCGGAGACCCCCTGGAGACCGCGCGAAGCATGGAAGCGGTGCTGCGCCTCGGGGAGTTCGACGTCGCCCATATCCACGAGCCTCTCACGGCGAGCCTTGCGCTCGGCGTCGTGCGCCGCCACGCGGGAGTCCGCGCCGCGACGTTCCACCGGGTTGATCGCCTCGCCGGAGCCGCGTTGCTCCAGCCCCTCCTCGCACGATCGCTCAGCAGGCTCGACCTCTGCATCGCAACCTCGGAGGAGGTGCGAGCGGCTCTGAGCGAGCTGATCCCGCGCGACTACCTGGTTGTCACACCGAGCCTCGCAAAGACGCCTCCGACGCAGAGGCCCGTCTCAGGGCTGCCGCACGTCGTCGTGCTTGCGCGCGGTCGTGACCGAGCCGGCCACCACTTCGGAGCGAGTCTGCTCTCGGCGCTCCCCGATGAGCGCGCCCGAACGACGCTCGTCGTGGCCGGAGCGCTCGCCGCGCGGAGGGCGGCCCGTGCGACGGCGGCCGACATCCTCGTCGATCCGACTCCCGTCGATCGCGCGTCACTGCTCGAGAGCACGGACATCGTCGTCTTCGCGTCGCCGGAGGACGTGAGCTCCCCCGCGTTGGCCGAGGCCATGGCCGCCGGCACGGCCATCGTCGTGCCCCGCGGCGCCGCGGGGGCGCAGAGCATTAGGCACGGCGTCGACGGCCTGGTGGCGGAGAGGTTCTCCCGCCACTCGTACGGTGCCGCGCTCGATCGACTCCTGGGCGACGCCGCCCTGCGCGGCAGGCTGGGCGCGGCGGCTCGTGAAGCGGCCGGGGATCATGCCGTGGCCGATGGCGCCGCGGCGCTCGAGGCGGCCTACCTCTCCGCGCTCGACAGACCCCGCCGGGAGAGCCCCTCGGCGCGTGGCCCAAAGATCCTTCGCCGCATGCGCGAAACCCGCAATGCGACTGGCAATCGAAGGTGAAACGCCCTGCGGCAGGAGTCGGCACGAGGTCACCAAATACCACTGGCGCAGATGACCGCTGACCGGCCCGAGAGCGACGTGCCCCGTCGAGCGCCGCGACCCCAGAGCGCCGCCTTCCAGGACTCCGACGAGATCCAGGACGCGTACCTCCGGAGAGCGATCGCCGAGATCGGGAGCCTCAACGACGAGATGGTCGCCTCGGACGATTGCGCCGACGGCACCCTTCCCGTCATGGCCTCGGGCAGTCCTCAGGCCGAGATCATGATGGTCAAGTGGGCGCCGAGCATCCCCGAGCAGCAAGAAGGGGTGGCCTTCTTCGGCCGGGCCGGCACGGCCATCCTCAAGAGCGTCCAGCGCCTCGGCATCGACCCGTTGACCCTTTACGGCACGGTATGCGTCAAGTGCCTCTCCGAGGCAGCAGAGCGGACCGCCGAGCATGCTCCGCCCTGGCTGAGCCGCGAGATCGAGATCGTGCGACCCCGTCTCCTCGTCGCCATGGGCGAGCGGGTCGTCGAGGCCCTCAACCATCTCGATCTGCCGATGAGCGAGGAGATCTCTGCCACCTCCAACCGGGTTCAGCGACTCACCCCAAGCATCGATGTCGTCTTCACGCCGGACATCGACGAGTCGCTCGACGAGCAGTCGGCAAAGCGCGCCTTCTGGTCGGCTTTCCGCATTTTGGGCGAATGGCACGAATCGCAACCTCCGTACTAGAGGTTTCGCCCCCCAGGGACATACGTCCCTAGCCCAACCCGCCGACACGGCGTCATGAGCGGGCCATAACGCCACTTGCCATGTCCCCATGGAGCTCCTTGAGGCCGCTCGGCGCGACAACGCCCTAGCTTCCCGCACCGGCGAGGGGCAGGGTCCGCCACTGCGCAGCGTTGGCGCTGCGTTCTCAGCCGGCCCGAAGTCCCGCAAGCTCCGCCGCGTCCCCGTGCGGAGCTGTTTTCCCCAGCCGCACCTCGGGTCGGACCACCGCAACTTGGAGCCGATCCTGTCCGCGAATACCCGTATGTGGTTTCTCCTCATCGTCGCAGTCGCCGCCGCAGCCGGTCTGCTGACGGCAGCGGCGAGCGGTGCACCCGAGCACCTGCTGACGACCTCGAGCGCCGAGCAGCAAGCGAAGCTGCAGCGCCAGAACATCCAGCTTCGCGCCCAGATCGCTCGTGAGCGAAAGAAGAACACGGCAACCGTGGCGAGGCTTCGCACTCGTCATCAGACGAATCTCGGGCGTGCGCGGAAGCACTCTCGCGCCGTGCAGCTGAGGTCTCCGGGCGTCGATCACGCCCTCAGACTCGCCTCGGCCACCTACGGCGTCTCGTATGCGCGGCTGCGCTCGGTCGCTCGCTGCGAGTCGGGGCTACGGCCGCATGCCAAGGGCGGCCAGTACGTCGGCCTGTTCCAGTTCGGCTTGCCCCTCTGGAACGGCACGCCGTACCGTGCGTTCGACCGGTCCGACCCCTACGCCTCTGCTCTCGCCGGAGCGAGGGCGTTCAGTCTGGGCATGGCCTCGCATTGGCCGGTTTGCGGCAGGTAGTCGTGTCAGCCTGATCTGACGAAGCGAGCTACCGCTTCGACATGCGGCGTCTGGGGGAACATGTCCACCGGCTGTACGTATTCGAGGCGGTAGCCGCCGTCGACGAAGCGCTTCGCGTTGTCGGCGAAGGTCGCCGGCTGGCATGAGACATAGACGAGCACCGGTGGCACCGCCTCGAGCACCCGCCGGCACGCCCCTCCCGACAGACCGGCGCGCGGTGGGTCGACGACCACCACGTCCGGAGGCGGGAACTCGGTACCCCGCTCTCTGAGGACCACGCGCACGTCGCCGGCGATTGCCGTGTGATTCCCAACGCCATTGGCGGCCGCGTTGCGCCGAGCGTCCTCGACCGCCGCGGCGGCAATCTCGATCGCGACGATCTCACGGGCGCCCTCGGCCAGGCAGATGCCGATGCTCCCGACACCGGCGAACAGGTCGTACACCACCTGAGTCCCATCGAGCTGCGCCGCGCGGGCCACGTGCTCATAGAGGGGCTCGGTCATGAGCGTGTTGGTCTGGAAGAACGCCTCCGCCGACAGCTCGAGCGTCACTCCCCGCACCCGCTCGCGGAAGCGGGATGAGCCCCAGACGACCCGCGTCGGCAGATCGGCGGTGGTCTCCGCGACACCATCGCTGACGGAGTGCAGCAGCCCCACCAGCTGCGGATGAGCCGTGCTCAGCGTGTCCGCGAGACGATCCACGGCCCCGTCGCATCCTGAGGAGCTCACGATGGTGACCAAGAGCTCGTCGGTGGCGATGCCTTCCCTGATCACGACGTGGCGCAGTTGGCCCGTGTGCTCACGTCGATCCCACCCGTTGAGCGCCTCGCGTCGGGCCCACGCGGCTACCGTGTCGCGCGCTGCGTTTCCAAGAGGCGTAGCGAGCAGGCAGGCGTCAAGTCCGACCATTCGGTCCCATCGCCCCCGCTCGTGAAAGCCGAGGCACACGCCATCCTCGGAGTCGAAGGCCGAGTACTCCATCTTGTTCCGGTAGCCGAATTGGCTGACCGCGGGCTCGGTGGGCCGGACGTCCACGCGGGCCAGCCCTCCGATCCTGATGAGGTGCTCGGCGATTTGACGGCGCTTGGCCTCGAGCGTGAGCTCGTAGTCGAGATGCTGAAGCCGACAGCCGCCGCAGCGCGGCACATACGGGCATGGTGGATCCACGCGGGCGGGTCCCGCATCCAGCACCTCAACGAGCTCCGCCTCGGCATGGCGCCGCTTGCGCTTTCGCACCCGCATCCGCACCCGGTCGCCGGGGGCGGTATCTGGGCAGAAGAT
>JAOTZF010000129.1 GCA_029861485.1 Thermoleophilia bacterium
TGACGGCAGCGCAACTGGAAGCCCGCCTGTGAGGCGGCGGGGGTATCGGCCACGCCCTACGACTGTCGCCACTCCTACGCCTCGATGCTGATAGCCGAGAACCAGAGCTTGCCGCTCGTGGCAGCGGCCATGGGTCACACGAACGCGAGGATGACCCTCGACAAATGCACCCACCTGATCGAGGCCGCGCGGGCTGAGATCCGGGAGAAGTACCTTCGCGGAAAACGTCGCCGACCTCGACAGCGCTCGGGGCCGGAAACGAAAAAGCGCCTGATCTCCAGGCGCTTCGAATAGTGGGCGCAACAGGGCTCGAACCTGTGACCTCCAGCTTGTCGAGCTGGCGCTCTCCCAGCTGAGCTATGCGCCCTGGGAGGCCGTCATCTTAGCAGCGCCTTGACGGCGGATTTCGCTCAAGCTTTGCGGGGATCGGGCCGACATGAGTTGGTGCGGGGCCTCCTCGAGATCCCGGTCACCATGCGCGAAGAGAACCACCCAAGAGCGCTGGCGCCGACGGCACCGGAGGCCCAATGGCAACGTGCCGCGCGACGCGTCGGCAGGCTGCAGCGGATCCAGCTGCTCAGTCTTGTGACGATCGGGGTGGTCGTCGTGCTCAGCTCGATCGCGACGGGACTGATCTTCGCGGCTTCCGCCCGTCAGCAGGAAGCTCGGGAACACGAGCGCGCCGCGCTCGTGAGCATTCGAGACGGCGTCCGAGACGAACAGGTGGAGATCACCCGTCGCCTGCTCGACGGTGAGGCGCCGTTCACGGCCGAGCTCGTGCTGCGCCTGGCCGCGCTAGCGGGAGAGGTCAGCTCCGTCGCTACCGCCCCGGGCATCGACGGCGAGAGCAAGGCCGAACGACAGGCACGCCTCAAGGTGATCGAGGTCGTCGATATCTTCTCCGCCGAGCTCAGCGCCACACCCGATCCCGAGGCCCTTGGCTCCACGCTCACCAGCGACTACGGCCAAGGTCTGCTCGATGAGTTCTTTCAGGCATTCGATGCATGGGTCGTTGCAAATGGCGAAGCCGTCGCTGCCTTCCGCAGCCGGCAGAGGGACGTCATCGCGACGAGCGGACTTGCCGCAAGCGCCCTTATTCTGATGCTGACGGTAACCGGGCTGCTGATCTGGTTGCGTGTCGAGCGGGCGCGCGAGCGGGTGTTTGCAAGCGCCCGCACCGAGAGTCGCCGATTCGACTCGATGGTGAGCAACGCCTCCGACGTGATGATCGTGGTCGGCGAGAGCGGCATCGTCGATTACTGCTCACCGTCGGTGAAGCGGCTGCTCGATTGGAGCCCAAAGGACGTGGTCAACCGGCCGCTGAGAGCGCTGGTCCATCCCGACGACGCGCACAAGCTGAGGGTCGCCTCAGGCGAGCAGCTGTCGGCGAACGAGGTAAGCGAGGCGATCGATCTACGTCTGCTGCATCGCGACGAGAGCTGGATGCACGCCGAGACCTTGGTCACGAACCTCGCCCGAGACGAGGCCGTCAAAGGCTTCGTCCTCAACTGCCGGGACGTCACCGACCGCAAGGAAGTCGAGGCCCAGCTCGCCCACCAAGCGTTCCACGATCCGCTTACCGGTCTCCCGAACCGCGTGCTCTTCGAGGATCGGCTCGCGCACGCGCTCGACCTTCAGGAGAGCCATCGCTCGCCGATCGCCGTACTCGTGCTGGACCTCGACGACTTCAAGACGATAAACGACTCGATGGGTCATCACATCGGCGACGAACTGCTCAACATCGTCGGCGAGCGCCTGCTGCGATCGATCCGTCCGGGAGACACGCCTGCGCGCCTCGGCGGAGACGAGTATGCGGTCGTGCTGGAGAGCCTTGCCGGTCCCGCCGCGGCGCGGGTGATCGCCACCCGGATCGCTGAGACGCTTCGCAAGCCCTTGAGCCTCGCCGGCAAAGAGGTCGTGATCACCGCGAGCCTGGGGATCGCCCTGGCGCCGCGTCACGGGACTGACCCGGAGACCCTGCTTCGCCACGCCGACATCGCGATGTACGAGGCGAAGGCGCGGCGGGGCGTGGAGGTGCTCACTTTCGATCCCGAGATGGAGATCGCTCTCGAGGAGCGCATGGGTCTGAGCGTCGACCTCAACCGGGCCGTGGACGCAGGTGATCAGTTCCGCATCGTCTACCAGCCCATCGTCGACCTCTACACCGAGAAGATCACCGGACTCGAGGCCCTGTTGCGCTGGCAGCACCCGACCGCCGGAGAGATCCTGCCGGACAAATTCGTGCCCCTGGCCGAGCAGACCGGCCTTATCGTTCCGATCGGCGAGCTCGTGCTCGAGGAGGCGTGCCGCGCCGGCGCGGCGTGGAACTCCGGCGTTGGACCGGACGATCGATTGACGATCAGCGTGAACGTGTCCCCACGGCAGCTCGAGGACCTCAGCTTCGTGGACGCCGTGAGCCACGCGCTTTGGGAAAGCCGGCTACCGGCCGAATGCCTGCTGTTGGAGGTGACCGAGTCGGCGGTCATGGGCGACGTCGAGCAGGCCATAGAGCAGCTCGGGCGCGTCAAGCGGCTCGGTGTGCGGGTCGCTATCGACGACTTCGGCACGGGGTACTCGTCGCTGAGCCAACTCGGCCGCCTGCCGGTGGACATGGTGAAGATCGACAAGACGTTCATCGATGCGCTGTCGGGTGGCACCGCCGACGCCGACATCATCGGCGTGATCGTGCAGTTGGGCGCCGTGCTCGGCCTCCAGACCGTGGCCGAGGGAATCGAGGTGGTCGAGCAGGTCAGCGATCTTCAGCAGCTCGAATGCCGCCTGGGTCAGGGCTTCTTCTTCGCCACGCCGATGGCGGTAGAGGAAATCACCCGCCTGCTCGCCGACCAGAACGGCGCATCCGTCGAGGAGCTGCTCGCCGACGCCTCGGATGAGGTCGATCGTTAAGGCCGGTCACAAGGAATCGTGGTTATCCACGGCCTGGGCCTCTGCCCTGTGGACGAAGCACACTTGGAGGGGTGATCACCCGCTCTCGTTACCCTACGAGCGGAAAAAGGCCGTCGCCGAGGCCGTTTCTAGCGTTTCTCAGTCGGCGAATATCTCGCCTGGGTCTGTGGACGAAATCGGTCGGCGGACGCACGGCGGGCCTCTTCCTTCACATTTCCGGCGGCGGCCGCCTGCCATGCGCCCCCGCCCTATCGCCTCCTTACACCGCTGGTAGCGTGCCGGGCGTGCCCGACCGCCAGGAGAGATTCGACGTCGGCATCGCGGGCGCGGGCCAGCTGGCGCGCATGACATGTCTCGCGGCGTGGCCGCTCGGTATCACGGTCGGTGTCCTCGGCTTGGAGAATGAGCCGGCCGCGCCGTTGGCCGCCGGCGTCGTTTCGGGCGACTGGCACTCGACCGAGGATGTCGCCGCGCTCGGCAGGGCGTCGCAGCTGGTAACTCTCGAGAACGAGTTCGTGGATGCTGCCGCGCTGGCGGCGGTCGATTCGGCGGGGACGCCCGTGAGACCGGGGCCGCGCGCGCTCGCGGTGATCCAGGACAAGGCCACCCAGAAGCAGCGCATGAACGACGCGGGGCTCCCGACCGCGGACTGGGTCGTCGCGCAGACCCCCGCCGATCTGGCCCACGCGGGCAATGATCTGGGGTGGCCCCTCATGCTCAAGGCGCGCAAGCTCGGCTACGACGGCTACGGCAACGCCACGTGCGCGAATCTCGATGAAGCGACGCTGGCGCTGGAGCGCCTCGATGCCGGAGAAGGCGTGCTCGTGGAGCGGATGATCGACTTCCGTCGCGAGCTGGCGGTGATGGTGGCCCGCAACCCCACGGGCGAGGAGCTCGCCTATCCGGTGGTCGAAACGGTGCAAGAGCATCACGTCTGCCACGAGGTGGTCGCCCCGGCGCGCATCGGGGGCGCGGAGTCGAAACATGCGGCGGAGATCGCTCTCGCGGCCGCCGCGGCGGCCGAGGGCGTCGGAGTGACGGGCGTCGAGCTCTTTCAGCTCGACGGCGGTGAGGTGCTCGTGAACGAGCTCGCGCCACGGCCCCACAACTCGGGCCACTACAGCATCGAGGCCTGCGAGACCTCGCAGTTCGAGAATCACCTTCGCGGCGTGCTCGATCTTCCGCTCGGCCCGGTCGAGATGCGGCGTCCAGCCGCGGCGATGGTCAACATCCTCGGCACCAAGAAGGGGCCAGCGGAGCCCCGCGTGGACTTCGCCAGCTCTGTGGAAGGAGCCCATATCCACCTCTATGGCAAGAGCGAAGTCCGCGTGCGGCGAAAGATGGGCCATGTCACCGCGCTGGCGAGCGAGGCCGACGCGGCCTTGGCTATCGCCCGCCGGGCCGTCGAGGTGATTGGGCTGTGAGCGCTCCGACGGTCGGCATCGTGATGGGCAGTGAGAGCGACCTGCCCGTGATGCAGGAAGCGGCCGATGTGCTGGCGGAGCTCCACGTTCCCTACGAGATCCGGGTGAGGTCCGCGCACCGCACGCCACGGGAGATGATCGGCTACGGCGAGCAGGCGGCAAGTCGCGGCCTCAAAGTGATCATCGCCGGAGCAGGCGGCGCCGCCCACCTCCCGGGCATGCTCGCGTCGGTGACGACGCTCCCGGTGGTCGGCGTGCCGGTCAAGAGCTCCGCCCTCTCGGGACTGGATTCACTGCTGTCCATCGTCCAGATGCCGACGGGCGTTCCCGTCGCCACCGTCGCCATCAACGGCGCGCGCAACGCCGGCCTGATCGCCGCCTCCATCCTCGCTATTGGCGACGATGCGTTGGCGCGCCGCCTGGCCGACGAGCGCGAGCGCATCGCCAACCTCGCTCGGGAGATGGACGAGCGCGTCGGCGGATCTTCCGCCGACTAGGGGCGCTTCGCTCCCACGACCCGAAGCTCCAGACGCGAAGGCCCCGGCACCGACTCGTTTCTACCGTCGATCAGGCGGAGCCGGCAGCGAGCGGGCCGATCTCTGCGTGGCGCCGCGTCCGCGCCGCGCGCCTGTGCTCCATGGCGCCGCGCAGCTCTTGGAGAGTGAGCACTGACGCCTGCGTCCGCGTGATGACGGGGCGGATGTCTCGGCGGCGCATGCCCGATCGACCAATGGCACCGCAGAAGCGTTACCGGCGTATCGGGTGACAGCGGCGACGCTAGCGAGGTAGGGTCGGTCGCCGTGGGCCCAAGCCGGACGCGTGGCCGGCGTGAGAGCCCACCCCCCCACCTCGAGAGCCCATGCCGTCCCTGAGCGACCGCCGCACCCTGGCCCTGATCGTGGCCGCCGTGGTGGTGATCGTGGTGATCGCGTGGCTGCTCGTGCGCGCCCAAGACGACGAACCGACCGGCCCGCCCGATGCCACCACCCAAGACACGACCGTCACGCAGCCACCGGTAGCCGGGGAGATTCCGCCGGAGCTCGCCTCCGTCCCGGAGTGGGGAGACTTCGCGGGCGCCCCGCCCCCG
>JAOTZF010000130.1 GCA_029861485.1 Thermoleophilia bacterium
GCCGCGCCGGTGGGGTCGTTCTCGGTGATGTGGTGCGCATCACCGGTAACGCCGTAGCCGACCACCTCGCAAAGTGGCTCGCGCCCACGGGCGATCGCATGCTCGAGGCTCTCGAGCACCAGAACGCCGCAGCCCTCCCCGAACACGAACCCATCGCGGTCGCGGTCGAACGGGCGGCTCGCGGCGGCCGGATCGTCGTTCCGCGTCGACAGAGCCCGCATGGCCGCGAATGCCCCGATCCCCATCGGCGTGATCCCTGACTCGACGCCGCCGGCGAGCATCACATCGGCACGGCCGAGCCGGATCTGATCGGTTGCATCACCGATGGCGTGGTTGCCGGACGCGCAGGCCGTGGTTGTGCAACTGAGCGGCCCTCGCAGGCCGAGGTGCATGCTCGCCTGGGCGGCGGCCATGTTCGCGACCATTGTGGGAATGAACAGCGGGGACAGCCGGTCAGCACCGCGTTCGAAGAGCACCGAGCACTGCTGTGTGAAGGTGTCGAGGCCGCCGACGCCACAGCCGATGATCGTGCCGAAGCGACTACCGTCGCCCTCGACCTCGAGCTCGGCGTCCTCCAGAGCCATCCGGCCGGCCGCCACCGCGAACTGGCTGAACCGATCCATGCGACGCACGGCCTTGCGGTCGAGGAAATCCTCGGGGGTGAAGCCCTTGACCTCGCAGGCGATGGTGGTCGTCAGAGGGTGGGGGTCGAACTGGGTGATCGGGCCCGCTCCGGACGTCCCAGATATCGCGGCGTCCCAGAGACCCTGGCGCCCGGTGCCGATCGGGGTGACCGCGCCGATGCCCGTGACGACGACCCGGCGCAGATTGTGCTTTGCCGCGAGGGTTCCCTTCTCAGGCGCCAATCGCCAAACCTCCATCCACGCTGAGCACCGTGCCGGTCATGAAACCGGCGTCGTCAGAGCACAGAAACCGAACGGCGGCGGCCACGTCCTCGGGGGTACCAAACCGCCCCAGCGGTGTGCGCTCCAAGATCTGCTCCCGGAACTGCTCCGGAATCGCGGCCGTCATATCGGTCGTGACGTAGCCGGGGGCGACGGCATTGACCCTGATCCCGCGAGAGGCGGCTTCGCGAGCGAGGCTCTTGACCATTCCGATCATTCCGGCCTTCGCCGCCGAGTAGTTCACCTGGCCTACGTTTCCCGAGAGGCCCACGATCGATGAGATGGCGACGATGGAGCCCGCGCGGCGGCGCAGCATCCCGCGCAGCGCGGGGCGCGCGGTGTAGAACGCCCCGCTGAGGTTGGTGTCGATGACCGCGCCCCAGTCGGCAGAGTCCATGCGCAACGCGGGGCCATCGCGGGTGATGCCGGCATTGAGCACGAGCGCGTCGAGCGGCCCGAGGCCCTCCTCGACGGCGCTCACGAGCCCCGCTGCCTGGTCCTCATCGGAGACATCGGCCTGATGAACGAGCGCCTCGCGCCCGGCCGCCCGGACGGCCGCGGCGGTCGCCTCGGCGCCATCCGCGTCGCTCGCATAGCCGATGCCGACGTCGTAGCCCGCCTCGGCGAGAGCCACGGCACAGGCCGCGCCGATGCCCTTGCTCGCGCCGGTGACCAGGGCGACGGACACTAGAGGCCCCCCAATCCCAACAGGTCAGCGGGCGCACCGATCTGACGACTCGGAATCCGGCGGTTGATGCGCTTCATGAGGCCCGAGAGTACCCGGCCGGGGCCGACCTCGACCGCGCCGGTCACACCCATCTCGACGGCGGCCCGGCCAGCCTCGCCGAAGCGCACCGGGGAGGTGAGCTGATCGAGCAGGATCTTGCGTAACGCCGAGGCGCCCTCGGGCTTTGCCGTGGTCGTCGACAGAAACGGGATGGTGGGCTCCTCGGGCTCCCAGGCCTGAAGAGCGGGGCGGAGGCGCTCGGCGGCGGGCTCCATGAGCGGCGAGTGGAACGCGCCCCCAACCGAGAGACGGGCGGCCTTACCCCCCCGCTCGGCCACGAGGCCGAGGAGGCGATCGATGCCCTCGCGCGTTCCGGAGGCCACGACCTGGCCCGGGCAGTTGTAGTTCGCCGGCCAGCACTCGCCGGCCTCGTTGCAGAGAGCCGCGGCGTCGGAGTCGGACATGCCAAGCAGGGCGGCCATCGCCCCTGGGCTGGCCAGGGCGGCCTCCTGCATCGCGGCGCCCCGCTCGGCGACGATTCGCAGTGCGATCTTGAAGGGCATGGCGCCCGCCGCGACGAGCGCGGAGTACTCGCCGAGAGAGTGGCCGAGCACGACATCCGCGCGTAGACCGTGCTCGGATGCCACCCGCCACGCCGCGATCGAGGTCGTCACCAGGGCAGGCTGGCACACGTCGGTCTCGGTCAGGCGTTCAACGGGCCCGCGGAAGCAGACGCCGCTGAGTGCGTAGCCCAGCACGTCATCGGCCTCGGCGAACGTGCGCTCGGCGGTCGGGAAGGCCTGTGCCAGCTCCTCCCCCATTCCCACTTCCTGCGCTCCCTGGCCCGGGAAGAGCAGTGCGATCATGTCGGCTCGTACCTCATGACGGTCGAACCCCAGGTGAGCCCCGCGCCGAACCCGACCAGCAGGGTCATGTCGCCCGCCGCCAGGAGCCCGGCCTCGCGTGCCTCGAGCATCGCGAGCGGAATCGAGGCCGATGACGTGTTGCCGTAAAGCTCCAGATTGTTGAAGACCTTCTCGGGCGGAATGCCGAGCCGCCTGATCGCGTGATCGATGATCCGCTGGTTCGCCTGATGGGGGACGAGCAGATCGATCTCGTCGACGTGCATCTCGAGAGCATCGAGCAGTTTGGTGCACGAATCGACCATGACCCGGGTCGCAAACTTGAAGACCTCGCGACCGTTCATCTGGATGCAGGACTGGGCCGGCTCGTAGGGGCCGGATTGGGCCGGCATGCGAGAGCCGCCCGCAGGCACGACCAGATCGGGACCACCCGAGCCGTCGGCGCCGAGCTCGAAGCCGAGGAAACCCGTCACCTCGTCCTCGGGTGCGCCGACCAGCAGCGCGCCGGCCGCGGCATCGCCGAACAGCACGCACGTGCGCCGGTCGGTCTGATCGGTGATCCTCGTCAGCGCCTCGGCGCCGACCACGAGCACGTTACCTGCCAGGCCGCTCTCGATCAGGGCCGTTGCCTGAGCGAGCCCGTAGATGAACCCCGTGCACCCGGCCAGGATGTCGAAGGCTGCCGCTCGATGCGCGCCGATTCGATCGGCGACCAGCGTGGCAGTGGCGGGAAAGATGTGGTCGGGGCTCGCCGTCGGGATGATGAGAGCGTCGAGGTCCAGAGGATCGATCTCCGCCTCGGCGAGGATCTTCTCGGCCGCCCTCACGGCAAGGTCGCTCGTCGCCTCGTCGTCGGCGACGAACCTTCGCTCCTTGATGCCGGTGCGGGAGTAGATCCACTCGTCGCTGGTGTCGACGACCTTCGCCATGTCGGCGTTGGTGACCACCCGCTCCGGGACCTCCGCGCCGAGGGCGACCAGCCGCGCGCGCTTTCTCGTTCCGTTTCGTACTCCGATCACGCTGGACTCTCCTGTTCGGTGACGGCGAATCGGATCGTCGCCTCCACGGTTCGCTCGCCGTCGACCGTCGCCCCGCCGGTGGCTTCGGCCAGGGGGCCTCTCCAGCGGGTGATCTCCATGCTCATGTCCAGAGTCTCCCCAGGGACCACCATGCGGCGAAAGCGGGCTTTCTCGATGCCGGCGAACACCGCCAGCTTGCCCCGATGCTCGCTGCTGGCGGCGGCCGCGAGCCCGGCGGTCTGCGCGAGGGCCTCGACCATCAGCACGCCGGGCAGCAGCGGACGCCCCGGGAAATGCCCGGCGAAGAAGTCGGCGCCGGCATCGATGTGCCACCGGGCCCGGGCCTTCCGTCCAGGAACGATGTCGACGATCTCGTCGACGAAGAGGAAGGGCGGCCGGTGCGGCAGCAGCTCGGCCGGGTCGCTGCTTGGCGCCCCGCTCACGCGCGATGATCGTAGCCGATCGCTCTCCGGTGATGTCGGGCGATACGATGACCTTCGGTCGCGCGGATTCCCCGCGCGCCTTGCACTCGACAGGCGGTAGCGATGAGCGGCCTTGCCATCTTCCTGATCATCCTCTTGGTCATCGCGGTGATCTTTCTGTTCACCGCGCTCAAGGTGGCGCGGGAGTACGAGCGCGGCGTTGTGTTCCGTCTCGGCCGATTGATCGGTCTCAAGGGCCCTGGGCTCTTCCTGCTCATCCCGTTCATCGATCGGGCGGTCAAGGTAGACCTGCGAACGGTCACGTTGAACGTGCCCCCGCAGGAGGTGATCACGCGCGACAACGTCACCGTAACCGTCAACGCGGTCGCGTATTTCCGCGTCATCGACGCCGCGCGCGCGATCGTGCAGGTCGAGAACTTCCTCGTTGCCACGTCGCAGATTTCCCAGACCACGCTGCGCAGCGTGCTCGGCCAGGTCGACCTCGACCAGCTGCTGACCGAGCGAGACGACATCAACGCCCGGCTCCAGGGGATCATCGACCAGCAGACCGAGCCCTGGGGGGTCAAGGTCTCGGTCGTCGAGGTGAAGGACGTCGAGTTGCCGACGATGATGCAGCGGGCCCTCGCTCGTCAGGCGGAGGCCGAGCGCGAGCGCCGCGCGAAGGTGATCGCCGCCGACGGTGAGTTCGAGGCCTCGGCCAAGCTCAAAGAAGCCGCCACCGTCATCGCCTCTGAACCCACGGCGCTCCAGCTGCGTTACCTGCAGACCATGGTCGAGATGGGCAACGAGCGGTCGACGACCATCATCCTCCCCTTCCCAATGGACATCGTCGGGCCGCTGCTCGGCGGCCCGGCGTCACCCCGGGCGACCCCACCCAGCAACGGCAGCGCCGGCTAGGGCGTCCCGCGGTGCGTGCGATCTGGAACGGGTTCATCAGCTTCGGGCTGGTGACGATTCCCGTAGCGGTCGGCCTGGCGCAGCAGCGCAAGGACATCAGCTTCCGCAATCTCGCCCGCGAGACGATGCGGCCGGTCAAGCAGAAGCGGTGGGACCCTGAGCGCGGCGTCGAAGTCGGCGCGGACGAGCTGGTGAAGGGTTGGGAGGTGGCAAAGGGCCAGTACATCGCCATCGAGCCGGAGGAGCTGGAGCGTTTCGCGGTCACGAACGAGAAGACCATCCAGATCCTGCAGTTCGTCGATCTCGCCGAGGTCGACCCCGTCTATTTCGAGCGCGCCTACTGGCTCGAGCCGCAAGAGCGCGCGGAGCGCCCGTACGCGCTGCTCGCAAAAGCCATGACCGACAGCGGGAAGGCGGCGCTCGGCCGGTTCGTGCTGAGCACCAGGGAGCACCTCGTGCTGGTTCGCCCCGTCCACGGCGCCCTCGCGCTTCAGACCCTCTACTACCCCGAAGACGTTCGCCTGGGCGAGCGGGACGGCATCATC
>JAOTZF010000131.1 GCA_029861485.1 Thermoleophilia bacterium
GTATGCCGCGTTGTGGCCGTTGTGCATCCCCGGCACCGAGAGCTCGAACGGCTGCTGCTCCCCGGAGGCCAAGCGAAGCACGAACCGACCGGGCGCGACGGCGACCAGCTCAGCCCACGAATCGGGGCCCGGGCCCACCGCGCGAACCTCGCAGGGCGCCGCGACAGCGACCCGTCGGGCGCGCTCGTCCGGACCCGTGACCAGCAGACCGCGCGCCGGCAGAGCCGCCACGAACTGCCGAAAGACCTCCTCGACGGCGCCGATGTCCGCGTAGGTCGAGTGATGATCGTGATCCACGTTCAGGAGAATGGCCGCCTCGGGCGCGAGTTTCAGCAACGATCGGTCGCTCTCATCGGCCTCAGCCACGAACCACTCGCCGCTTCCCCAGCGGGCGCCCGTGCCACCTCCGCCGTCAATCGTCGCCCCCACGCACGCCGACGGGTCGTCCAGCGCGGCGACCAGCATGCCTGAGGTCGTCGACTTGCCGTGAGCGCCGGCCACCGCGACGCCGCGGCAGGCGGCCATCAGCTCGGCCAGGAGGTCCGCCCGATGAAGCACGGGGAGATCGCGCTCGCGAGCCACCGCGAGCTCGGGATTGGTCTCGGCGATCGCCGTTGAGACCACGACAGCGTCGACGTCCTTTGCCACGTGCTCGGCCGTGTGCCCGGCGCGTGCATCGACCCCCAGCCGACGCAGCGATTCGAGGGTCGGCGACGGCTCGCGATCAGAGCCCGCCACCCGGTACCCGGCGGCCACCGCCAGGCGGGCCAGCCCGCTCATACCGGCGCCGCCGACCCCGATCATGTGAATCCGGCGCGGCTCAGCCGGCAAGCTCGAGCACCATCTCGGCGATGTCCTCGGCCGCTTCCGGGCGACCGATGGCCAGAGCCGCCTCACCCATCACCTCGAGCCGCCGCGGGTCGGAGAGCAGCGCCCCGACGAGCCCCCGGAGCTTCTCGGGCGTGCAGGCGTAGTCGGGAAGGCTGATCGCCGCTCCCGCCTCCGCCATCCAGCGCGCGTTCTTCTCCTGATGGTCTCCAGACGCGTGCGGGTATGGGACGAGAATCGCCGGTCGACCGATGGCCGCGATCTCGCACACCGAGCCGCCGGCCCGCGACACGACCAAATCGGCGGCAGCGATCGCGTCGGGCAGGTTGTCGAGGTACGCCTCGAGGCGGTAGCGCGACCCGCTCGCGCGGCGCGCGAGCTCCGCGGCGGCCCCGTCGTAGTTCGCGATGCCGCACGAGTGGATCACGGTGAAAGGCGGCGCGTCCCCGAAAGCGCCGATGGCCGCCTCATTGAGGCTCCGGGCGCCCTGACTGCCGCCGACGATCAGCACCACGGTCTCCTCGGGGGCGATCCCGAGCGCACGGCGCCCACCGGTGCGGGTGGCCGTGCGGACGGCCATGCTCACGGGCCGGCCGGTTACGGCATACCGCCGTCCGCGTCTGCCCGAGATCGGAAAGGCGAGCGCGACGCGCCTGGCCAATGGCGCAAGGAGCCGGTTGGTGATCCCGAGATGCGAATCGGCCTCGGTGATCAGCAGGGGCCGGCGCGTCAGCCAGGCGGCGAGTCCCACAGGACCCGCGACGTACCCGCCCGCCCCGACCACGACCTGCGCGCGGCGCTTGCGCAGGATGCGCAGTGCGGCCGGAACCGCGAGCGCCGCCTGTGCGACGGTGACCAGATTCCCGAGGGTGAGGCGGCGGGCGAAGCCTCTGAGGCGAATGGTGTCGTGCGAGTAGCCATGCTCGGCGACGCGTCCGGACGCGCCCGAGCGGCGCACCCCGACGAAACCGACCTCAGCGCCGCGCGCCGACAGCGCGTCCGCGAGCGCCAGCGCCGGCACGACGTGGCCGCCCGTGCCGCCCGCCGCGATCAAGACGCGCGTCACCCCCGCCGACGACCCGGAGTCCGGGCTTCGCGGAGCGTCTTCCGATGTTGACGAGGATTCCAGTGGATGCAAGCAGCACGATGAGGCTGTTGCCGCCGAATGATACGTAGGGCAGCGGCACCCCGGTGATCGGCAGTAAGCCGAGAACGGCTCCGGCGTTGAAGAAGGCCTGGACGGCGATCAGGGTCGTCAGCCCGGCCGCGACCACCTGGAGATGGCGCTCCCGCGCCGCCAGCGCGATCCGGTACCCCGAGATCACGACGACCACGAGCGCCGCGAGTACGCCGACGATGCCCAGCACGCCGAGCTCCTCCCCCACCGTAGCGAGGATCATGTCGGTCGGCGCCTCGGGGAGGTAGAAGACCTTTTGGAGACCGTCGCCCAGGCCCACGCCGGTCAGCTTCCCGGACGCCACGGCGAGCTGCGCCTGGACGCTCTGAAAGCCGGCGCCGTCGGGGTCGCTCCAGGGATCGAGGAAGGTGGTAAGGCGCGCGCGCCGATAGGGCGCGGAGATGATGGCGAACATCGCGAGCGCGCAGGCGCCGGCGGTCACCATGAACAGGTGCGAGGCGCGCGCTCCGGCAACGGCGAGCATCGCGAGTACCACGACGAAGATCGTGGCGGCGGTGCCCAGATCCGGCTCCGCGAGGACGAGCGCCGCCACAATGGCCGAGATTCCGATCAACGGCGTAAGACCCTCCCCGCGCCGCAATCCGGCGGGGTCCCGGGCGACCGCCTGAGCGAGCCACAAGATGATCGCGAGCTTGGCGATCTCGGACGGCTGGATCTGGAACAGGCCTCCGACGGCGATCCAGCGCGTCGACCCGTTCGTCGTCGTGCCGAGCCCTGGGACGAGCACGAGAAGCAGCAACAGCACCGAGATCCCGAGCAGCGGAGTGCCAAGACGCCGCAGCCCGGCCGGGGACATGCGCGCGAAGACAAGGTACGCGCCCAACCCCAGCAGCGCGTAGATCGCTTGCCGCAGCAACAGATCGGTGGGTGAGCCGTTTGACAGCACGGCGGTCGCGCTCGATGACGAGTAGACCATCACGAGGCCGAACAGGACGAGGGCGAGCACGGCGATCGCCAGGGTGCTCTCGGGTCGGCCGAGGCGCGGCGCGGCTGATGGTCGTCTCCGAGCCATGCAATGACGATTTCGGCGCGGCGGCGGATCGCCCTTGGGAAGCCGCAACGGACGTTGCGTGACCCAACCGCGTGGCGAGAGTCTGGGCCGAAGCGGGATCGAGTTCTCGAGCACCTCGACGAGCTCGATGGCCTGCCGAGGGCTCGGCAGCCGAGCTTTGCCCCGAGACCGGCCGGGCGCGTGCCGGCACGCCGGCATGCCTCGGCCAGCTCGAGCGCGGCCCCGAGGGAGCGACCGCCCCTTCCTCGAGGACCGCCCGCCGATCCTCACACCCGGCGAGCGACAGGCGGCCGAGCGAGCGGCGACAACCGACGAGACCGCGAAGACCCTGGGCAAGGAACTGCACAAGCCGGCGCGGACGATCGAGAATCAGCTCCGCAGCGGTACGGCAAGCTCGGTATCCGGGGCGGGACGATCTCACGGCGCTCTTCGCCGGCTACGTGCCCCCGGGGTCGACTGCTCCGTGGCGGGCCGCAAGCCGGCAGAAGGCATCTCCCCGTTCCTCGAAGCTGCTGAATTGGTCGAAGCTCGCGCAGGCGGGAGCCAGCAGGATGACTTCCCCTGCACGTGCGGCGCGAACGGCCGAGGCCACGGCCGTCGGAAGGTCGCCGCACCGCTCGGCCGGGACGCCCTCCGACCCAAACGCCGCCTCGAGGTCCCCTGCGGCCTCACCGATCAGGTAGGCGCTCAGCACCCCCCGTCGCGCGGCGCGGGCGAGCTCGTCGAAGGCGGTCCCCTTGGCTCGCCCCCCTGCGATGAGTCGCACATCCGACCCATACGCGCCGAGCGCCGCTATCGCCGCCGCCGGATTCGTGGCTTTCGAGTCGTTGACGAAGAGCACCTCGCGGGCGACGCCGCATTCCTCGAGTCGGTGCCGCACGCCCGGAAAGCTCGCAAGTCCCTCGGCGATGTGGTCGGAGGACACGCCCGCGTGAGCGGCGAGGGCGGCGGCGACCATCATGTTCTGCCGGTTGTGCGCTCCGCGGAGCGCCACATCGCTCCAGCGACAGACCTCGCCTCGCTCCGGGAGATGGAGCGAGCCGGCCGCGTCCCACGCCGCCACGCCCGGACCGGATCCATCCGAGAGCCGCCGCACGACGGCTCCGGCGGTCGTCGCCTCGAGCCCCTCGGGAGCGATCGCAAGATCGTCGCCGGTCATGTTCTCGAAGATCCGCAGCTTGGAGGCGACGTAGGCGGCCAGGTCTGCGTGCCGGTCGAGGTGGTCGGGGGTGACATTCAGGAGCGCGGCGGCCCGGGGATGGAATTCCACGATGTCCTCCAGCTGGAAGCTCGAGGTCTCGACCACCAACCACTCCCCCTCCTCGAGCTCATCGACCAGGCCGCTGACCGGAGTTCCCTGATTGCCGCACGCTCGCGCGCACAGGCCACCGGCGCGTAACAGGTGGGCGGTGAGCTCCGTGGTGGTCGTCTTGCCGTTGGTACCGGTGATCGCGAGCAGCGGGTTCTTCGTTGCGCGAGCAGCCAGCTCGACTTCGCTCCAGATCGGCACGCCGTGCGCCCGAGCCGACGCGACCGGTGCGGATTTGCCCGGCACGCCGGGGCTCTTTACGACGAGGTCGATGCCCGGCACGGGCTCTGACCAAGGAGCGCGGACCTCGACACCCTGCGAGATCAGCTCGGGCGCCGAGCGCCTGCCGCTGTCGATGGCCACGACCTCCCAGCCCCGGGCGGACAGAAGCAGGGCGGCGGAGGTGCCCGAGAGCCCGAGCCCCACCACGAGCGCCCGCCGGCCGCCGCCCTCGAGCCCGCTCACAGGGAGAAGTCGCGGAAGAAGAGCGTGAAGCCGGTCGCGCCCAGGATTCCGGCGACCAGCCAGAAGCGCACGATGATCGTGGTCTCGCTCCAACCGGCCATCTCGAAGTGGTGGTGGATCGGCGTCATCAGGAACACGCGCCGGCGGGTTCGCTTGAAGACCACCACTTGGATGATCACCGAGAGGGCCTCCACCACGAAGACGCCGCCGATCACGATCAGGAGGAGCTCGGTCCGGGTCATCACTGCAAGCGCCGCGATGGCACCGCCCAGGGCATAGGAGCCGACGTCACCCATGAAGACCTGGGCGGGGAACGCGTTGAACCAGAGAAAGCCGACGCAGGCACCGACCATCGTGGCCGAGAGGATCGCGAGATCGCGCTGTTCGGCGACGAAGGCGATCGCGGTATAGGTCACCAACGCCGCGGCCGCGGTGCCCGCGGCCAGCCCATCGAGGCCGTCGGTGAGGTTGACGGCGTTCGCCGATCCGCTGACCACCAGGAAGACCATGAGGAAATAGAGCACCGGCCCGATCTCGAGCGCCGTGTCGACGACCGGGATCGCGAGCTCGGTCTCCA
>JAOTZF010000132.1 GCA_029861485.1 Thermoleophilia bacterium
TGCGCGAGACGTGGTTCAGCACCACGTCGGTCATCAGCGAGACGCGCTTGCCGATCGAGACCACGTCGTCCCAGGAGCCCAGCGAGGGATCGACCGCCAGATAGTCGGCGACTGCGAACCCACCGTCCGAGCTCGACGGATAGAACGGCAACACGTGCACACCCGAGATCACCTCCTCGAGGTACTGTGCGATGAAGCGATCGAGCACCTGCAAGGGCGGCATCTCGCCGTCGCGGAAGCTGTCGGCGTAGGCGATCATCAGCACATCGCGCTCGCTCCACAGATCCAGGGGCTCGACGATGTCGGGATGGGGCGCGGAGAGATCGACGCCCACGGCCTCCGCGGCCCGCTCGGCGAGCGCGCACGAGTCAACCTCCGGGTAGAGGAGCTCCAGCAGCTCCCGGATACGGTGCAGGTATCCGTCGGTGAGCTCGTCGGTCACGCCGACTACAGGTATCGGTTGATGATGGTCGCGGCCGTAGCACCGTAGGCGCCACCAAACAGCACGGCGTGCACCAGCAGCGGGTAGAGCTGGTAAAGCGGGACGCGTTCCTGCCAACCGGGCGCCAAGGGGAAGACCTCGTCATACGCGGCGAAGCAGCGCTGCTCGAAGCCGCCGAACAACTGCATCATGGCCAGGTCGACCTCGCGGTGGCCGCCGTAGACGGCCGGATCGATGACGCAGGGCGAGCCGTCGGCGAGGAATGCCGCGTTGCCCGACCAGAGGTCGCCATGCAGCCGAGCCGGCGGTTCCTCCGGGCCGACAAGCTCCGGCAGACGCGCCAGCAGACTGTCGACGGCCAGCAGCGTCTTCTCGTCGATTCCGCCCGCGGCGGCGGCCTTCCTGGCCATCGGCTCGAGCCGCCGAGCGCCGTAGAACTCGGCCCAGCTCTCGGCCGATTCATTGGGCTGCTCGAGCGACCCGATGTAGTTGTCGCGCGAGTAGCCGAAGCCCTCCGCGCCGGCTCGATGAAGACCCGCGAGTGACTGCCCGAAGCGCTCGTGACCCTGGGCGGCGGCGGGCGCGAACGGCAGCCACTCCAACGCGAGAAACGCCGATTCTGCACGGCCGACCGCCACCGCCCCGGGGACGCGGAAGGTCTCGGCCCTCCCGAGCCACGCAAGCCCATCGGCCTCGGCCTCGTACATCTCCGCCTTGGCCCCACGACGGTACTTGACGAAGATCTGCCGACCATCCTCGAGCGTGGCCCGCAGAGCGCGGTTGATGTCGCCCCCCGCGACCGGCGTCATGTCAGCGACGGGCGAGCCGACGGCTGCCGCGATGTGCTCGGCCGACAGACTCACTCGGCGAGCGGCCCGGCCGTGAGGTGCTCGAGCAGACCCACACAGGCTGCGTCGATCACGTCGAAGACCTGCGCGAAACCGTCGGTCCCGCCGAAGTAGGGATCTGGCACGGCGAGGTCGCCCCCGGCGAGGGGGTCGAAGCTCCGGAGCAAGTGGACCTTCCGCTCGTCGTCGGGTCCGCGCGCCAGAGCGCGAAGAGTGGCGGCGTTGTCGTAGTCGGCGGCGAGCACCAGGTGGAAGCGGTCGAAGTCCGCGGTGTCGAAACGCCGGCCGCGGTCGTGCATGGCGATCCCGCGCCGGAGAGCCTCGCGCACCGATCGCTCATCCGGCGGCTCGCCGATGTGCCACGACGAAGTGCCGGCACTCTCGATCTCGATGCGGTCGCCGAGGTCCGCCTGGGCCACGCGGTGGCGCATCACCGCGGCGGCAGTGGGCGAGCGGCAGATGTTCCCCAGGCAGACGAAGCACAAACGGACGTTCACGAGCACGCCCACAAGTGTCCCACCTCCCGCCTTGGACGGTTGGCTAATCCTGCAGGTTGTCGACCAGCCAGCGATGGAGGGGCAGCATCTGGCGCCACCCGTCCATGCAGTAGTCGATGAAGGCGGCGCTGCGGAGACTCGCCGGGGCGTCCTCTTCCTGGCCGATCCAGAGCGCGTTGTGGCGCAGCAGCCGCTCGGCGTCGCCCTCGGCCTCGTATCCGGTGGGCGTGCGCTTGTAGTGCTCGCCGCGAATCTCCCAGCCCGCCGACTCCGCCGTGGTGACGGCCTCGACGAGGGCGGGACCGCTGGAGTCGTCCACCACCGCGCCGCGATAGGCGGTGAGCCGATCCTTCGCGAACCCGTGGCCGCCGGCGCCGAGCCCGACCGAGTCGGCGGTGATGCGCACGTAGAACATCGAGGCAGCGGCCTTCTTGTCATCTCCCTCCCAGATGCCAATGCCCAGGTGGTCCTTGTAGGGTCGCTTGTCCTCGCTGAAGCGCACGTCGCGGTTGATCCGCATGATCGAGCCGTTCACCTCGGGCTGCGGGTTGACGTCGGGCGCGATGTCGCTGAGCGCGTCCGCCGCCGCCTGTACGAAAGCCTTCGCCGGCTCGAGCCAGTGGGCCTCGTAGCGAGCCCGGTTGGCGTCGAGCCAGGCCTTCTCGTTGTGGGCGGTGAGATCGACCAGGAACCGGGTGGTCTCCTCGCTGAACCCCGTGAACTCACCCATGCTCTCCCCCGCGTCGCCTGGCGCTTGCCATCTTCGACCCGCGCGGTGGGGCGGTCAATGCGGGGCTGCGTGAGCACGTGGGGCGAAGTCGACCGACTGCAGCCAGACGTCACCGAGCCGGGCCGTCCGTGGGGCCTCCATCGATCGGACGCGGGACAGCGCGGGGCCGAGTAGAACGGCTGCGGTGCGACGAGTGATCATGTCAGCGAGCCTCCGGATGGAGTGTGCGTGGGGTAGGGCGGGAGCATCGGAGCAAGAGTTGGGATGCCTCACCCCATTTGGCCAGGAGAGCTGCAAATAACCGCCGCGTAAAGTGAGCTTTTGCGGGCAGATCCTCAAGATCACCGAATCTGGGCAACTCCGGTCCGCCAGCGGAGAGTCCAGACTCAGCTCATGCGTTTACTTACAGTCCCGCTACCACGCGCAAACCGCGCGCGCCTAGGATCGTCGGAGTGTCTGGCTTCCCGACTCTCGGTGCCGCGATGCTTTCCGGCGCTCTGCTGCTGTCGCTTCCGGGCCTGGCCGCCGCCCGCGACCCGGTCATCGTCTACTCGCCCATGCCGGCCGCCACGGCGGTGCACGACGGCGTCGACGGGGCGACGCTGCGCCAGGCGCCCGTCGTTCCGAACCGCCGATGGCCGACCCGCAGGCTGGTCGCCAAGCTGAACGGCAGGGAGCTCTCGCGGCTCTCCACCGACAGGATCACAGCCCGGATGCGAGCGGCATGGCGAGATCGCAACACCGGCAGCCGGGTGGCCGTCGACGAGATCGCCCCCGCCCACTGGTCGCTGGCGGCCGCCAAGCGCCTGCGCGCCGCCATGATCCGCCTCGGCGCCGATCGGCGACGCGTCTCGTTCTATGCCGCACCATCCCTGGTGGAGCAGGTCGGTCGGCGCGACCCGCGCCTGGCGCTGGGTGCCAAGCACAGGGCCCTGATCGACGCCATGAGCCTGGGGCGATCGACGTACCTGCTCACCTACCGCGGCAACCTCCAGCCCTTCCCCGCGCGGGAGATGGCGACCCACCCCACCCGCTGGCTTCCGCGCTGGCCGAAGGGCCGCGGCTCGTTGCACCTGATGCTCGGGCCCGATGGTGGTCTCGGCCAGATCGCGCTCTGGAACCGCGTTCGCGCGTCGGCGGCCGGTCGCGAGCTACTTCGAAACGGCCCCGCCGCCTACGGCTTGAGGACCTCCGCGGCCGGTCGCGAGTGGGGCGTCGAGTACACGAGGTTTCTCCGCTCGCCCGATGCCTCGCCATCTGGAGGCGACTATCCGGTGCCGGTGCCGGGCGGCCTCGGCCTGAAGCGCGCCGGCGGACGCGCGGTCGAAGTGAGCGCCGCCCGACGGGGCAGGGTCGTGATCTCGATCACGCGATTGTCCGGTGGCAGGAAGCGGGCGATCAAGAAGCTGGACGCGCCGAGCGCGCCTACCCGGGTGGCCGTCCCACGCGATGCGCGCCCGGGGAGATACCGCGTCATCGCCGTTCTGCAGGGGGACGGTCTCAAGGACCGCAAGGTGATCGTGGTCACCGTTACGCGCCCGAAGGTGAGGCTGACCTATCGCGGTGGCGTCTTCACCCTCACGGTCCCGCGCGGCGCCCGCGCGGTGCTGAGCCTGCTCCCTCCGAATGGCAAGCGACGCGCCATCGGCAAGGCCGTGGGCCCGCAGACCAAGAAGATCGCCCTTCCGAAGGGGCTGAGGGCCGGGCGCTATACAGCGGTGGCGAGCACCTCGGGTGCCGGCGGCCAGAAGCCGCGGGTCTCCTTCCGGGTCACAAAGTAGTCAGCGTGCGATGCCGACGGTCTTGCGCAGCCGGTCGCGGACGCCCCCGGCTACCGCCCGCGCCCGCTCGGCGCCGTCGTCGAGGACCTGGTCGATGTGAGACCGGTCAGCCATCAGCTCCTCGTACCGCTGGCGCGGCTCCTCGAAGAGGGCGATGAGGCGGTCCGCCAGGTCGTCCTTCACCTCGCCGTAGCCGGTGCCGCCCTCCAGGTATCGCTGACGCAGCTGCTCGGTGTCCTCGGCGGGTGCCACGGCCCCGTACAGGGTGAACAGCGTGTCGCCCTCAGGGTCCTTCGGCTCCTCGGGTCGACGTGAGTCGGTGACGATTCGCCTCACCGTCTTGCGGAGCTTCGTCGGCTCGAGAAAGAGAGGGATGGTGTTGCCATAGCTCTTGCTCATCTTGCGCCCGTCGAGGCCGGGGATCGTCTGCACCTGCTCCTCGATGCGCGGCGCCGGGAGCTTGATCACGGGCGCGTAAGTCTGGTTGATGACGTCCGCGATGTCTCGGGCGATCTCGATGTGCTGCTTCTGATCGAGTCCCACGGGCACCACATCGGTATCGAAGGCGAGGATGTCGGAGGCCATCAGCACCGGGTAGTTGAACAGTCCGGCTGAGATGCCATCGTCGGGCGTCGCACCCGAGCACTCATTCGCCTCGGTGGCCGCCTTGTAGGCATGTGCGCGGTTGAGCAGTCCCTTCGGCGTGAAGCACGACAGGATCCACGCGATCTCGAAGATCTCGGCTACGTCGGACTGGCGGTAGAGGGTCGCATCGTCGCCAGGTTCCAGACCGAGCGCCAGCCAGGTGGCGGCGAGGTCGTAGGTGAGCTCGCGCAGCTCGCGAGCATCGTGAACCGTGGTCAACGCGTGGTAGTCGGCGATGAAGTAGTGCACCCGGTACTCATCGGTCAACGCCAAGGCCGGGCGAATCATCCCAAGGTAGTTCCCGAGGGTCGCCGCCCCGGTCGGCTTGATGCCGGTCAGCGAGACCGGGCGATCGTTCGTTGGCATGAGCGGCAATCTACCGACCGCCCACCAGGTGCTCGGGTGCTCGGCCTGACCGC
>JAOTZF010000133.1 GCA_029861485.1 Thermoleophilia bacterium
CGCGACCGTGATGGAGAAGTCGTGGCCGCCGGGCTCCTTGAGCGGCCGCGCGTTCGCTCGCGCCAGGGCGACTCGCGCCTCGTTCAGCCGCAGCGGGTCCTCCAGCGCCACGTAGACCTCGAAGAAAACCCAGTCATTCGACTGCTCGGCCAGCAGTTCGTCAAAACGATCGGCGTGCGACATCCCCGCCGAAAACTAGCAGGGGCGAGGAGGGGCTCCGACTCTGGCGATTTCGCCCGAGTCGCGCGGCCCGGTCGTCACGACGAGGCGCGGATGGCGAGAGCGTCGCGAACGGCACCCGTGGCGCCCGCGAAGGAGTCGTCATCCAAAGCGGGCGAGCCGTGAGGGTGCGTGAACCCCGTCGGCAACTCGACCCAGCTGACGCAGCCAGCGTGCTCGTCTGTAACGGCGAGGGTGGGGGCGGGGTCGAGTCGCCACACGCGCAGCACAACCGCCCACAGCGGCTGCTTGGGGCGCCAGCGCAAGCGCTCTCTCGCATAGCTCGACGAGAGGATGTGTAGGTGGTCGATGGCGTCCAGCGCGGCCGGATCGCCGATGGGGTGGCTTTCGGCGATCTCGGCGTACCCGGCGAGCGGTAGGGCGGTCGGCTCCTCGCGCCTCTCCAGGGTGTCGCCGAAGCGGTCGCGATACTCGCGCTTGACGAGGTCGGGACGCTGGTGCGCGTAGGTCGGGAAGAGGAAGAAGCGCGGGTGGGGGAGCTCGAACTTCTTCTCGCCGATCCCCCCCTTGCGCACGATCAGCACCTGTTCGCCTGCCAGCAGAGCGTCGCACGTCACCGCCCACTCTTTCAGCGCATGCTCGGGCACGCCCGTGATCCTAGCTCCACGGGTCGGGTACGGCTGTCAGCGGAGGGGCGCTGGTAGTCTGGAAGCCGTGATCGACACCATTCTCTCCCGCGCCTCCGAGGGCGAGCGCCTCAGCCCGGCTGAGGCCATCCTGCTCTACGAGCAGGCTCCGCTCGACGATCTTGGCGCCGCCGCGAACGCCGTCGTGGAGCGGCGTTACGGCAACGAGGTCACCTACAACGTCAACGCCCACCTGAACCCGACCAACATCTGCGTGGTCGGCTGTGGCTTCTGCGCGTTCGCCGTATGGACCGAGAAGGATGAGCGCGCCTACGCCTACAGCGTCGACGACCTCGTGCACCGCGGCAAGGAGCTCGCCGACCTCGGCATCACCGAGCTGCACATCGTCGGCGGTATGACCAAGGAATACGACCTCGAGTACTACGAGGAGCTCTTCACCGAGCTCAAATCCGAGCTTCCGGACGTCTTTCTGACGGCACTGACGGCGGTCGAGATCGACTTCGTCGCCAAGCTGTCGAAGGTGAGCAGCCGCGAGGCGCTCGAGCGCACGATGGCGGCCGGCCACGACACGATGCCGGGCGGCGGGGCCGAGGTGTTCAGCCCTCGGGTGCGCAAGATCATCGCCGATCGCAAGGTGCCCGCCGAGACGTGGCTTCAGGTCCACCGCGAGGCTCATGCGCTCGGAATGCGGACCAACGCGACACTCCTTTTCGGCCACTTCGAGACGCCCGAGGAGAAGGTCGACCACATGCGGCAGCTGCGCGAGCTCCAGGACGACACCGGCGGCTTCCAGGCGTTCATCCCTCTGCCGTTCCTGCCGGGCAACACCGACTTCGCATACCTGCCCGGTCCGAGCCGCGACGAGAAGCTCCGCACGATCGCCCTCGGCCGGCTGTTCCTGGACAACTTCCCGCACGTCAAGGGTCACTGGGTGATGCACGGGGAGCAGATCACCACCGAGGGGCTGCGCTACGGGCTCGACGATCTCTCGGGAACCCTCACCGAGGAACGGATCGCTCACGCTACGACGGTCCAGACCCCGCTCGGGCTGTCCGAGGGGCGTATCAAGGAGATCATCAACGCTGCCGGCCGCGTGCCGGTGGAACGCGAAACGCTCTACGAGCGCTACGAGCGCGACGCAGCCGCGGCTTAGCCGCTCCCGGCCCGCTGATGGGCAGCTCGGATCGCCGATACACGCTCGCCGAGGCGACCGCGATGCTGGAGACGCTCGCGGTCGTCGTCACCGAGGCGCGTGAGGCCAAAGGGGTGCTGGTCGAGCGCGAGCTCGTCGAGCGATTGGCCGAGAACGCGCCCGGTAACGGCGGCGGTGCCGAGGCCGAGCGCTTCACGCGCGCCGCGCTCCGCTTCAGCAAGGCCCTCGGCCAGCTCGACCACTGGGACATCGTCGTGCGGGACCTCGACGAGGGGCTCTGCGATTTCCCTGCCGATCGCCAAGGGCGCCTGGTCTATCTGTGTTGGAAGCTCGGGGAGGACTCCATCGGCTTCTGGCATGAGGTGGCCGAGGGCTTCCAGGGGCGTCAACCGGTCGATGAGCTCACCCTCTAGCTCAGACGTGGGAAGAGCCCGAGATCGCGCTCGCCGTCCTTGCCGGCGTCTCATGCTGGCTCGGGACGGCCCTGCGTCGGTGCCGATCACCTTGCTGATCCTCGGAATCGTGCTCATCGCCGTCTCGCGCTCACGCCGGAGGGGGTGACCGAGCAGGCTGCGGAGGACCGCTACAGCTCTCGGCGGCGCAGCCCGAAGATCGCGAGGCCGAGGAAGAGGCCGCACCAGGCCAGCGTCCAGAGCACGGTGTCGAGCTCGGCGGCGGGCACTTCGACGATGTTGCCATTTATCTCGACCTGGGGTGCGACCGGGCCGCCCTCGTCGGCCGCCTGAAGATCGGCCAGCATCGGCGAGACGACCGCTCGGGGCAGCAGCCAGTAGGCGAGGTCCAATCCCGACGCGCCGTTACCGATCAGCCCCTGGTCCGCGGCGGCCTTCAGGTTCACCACCGCCTGGGCGGTGATGAACACCACCAGGCCGAAGATCGCGCCCGCCGCGACTCCGACGAGGGTTGCCGCGCCAGCCGCCGCGAGCAGAACGAGTAGGAGCACCTCGATGGTAAGGGCCGAATGCAGTGCCAGATCCCCATCGAGGCCGTCGCCGCTCACGAGGCTGCCGACCTGAGCAGCGATGCTCCAGAGCACCAGCACAGCGACGAGCGCGATTGCGCGAGAGGCAAGACGCGCCCACCCGATATCGGACGCCGTAGCCCCGGCTCCGCCGAACAGCCCGAAGACCCCGCTCTCGAGATCTCTCACCAAGGCCGGGGCCCCGAGCCCGAGGGCGACTGCGAGCCCCCCAAGCGCGAGAACTGCCGCGACGTTGCGCTGATAGTCGGCACCGGAATCGCCCAAACCGAAAAAGAGGGTCAGGGCGGCACCGACGGCGCCGGCAGCCAGCACCCAGCGGCGGCGAGCCAGCGTCGTCAGATCGGCGAGAAGCAGGTTTGCGACTCTGCCCACTAGGCCGGCGCTCCGTCCGAGAGCTCGAGCGTCGCGTCCACGAAGCGCGGGAAACCGCCTGGCACGGCTGTCGCCAAGATCGCGCCGGCGCCACGATCGCGTGCCGCATCGAGCACCGCAAGGGTCTCCGGCGATTCCCAGGGATCGTCGAGCAGCAGCAACTGCGGCTCGCCGACGGCCGCGCAGGCGAGGCTCGCGCGTCGCGCGTGCTCGAGATCGAGCTGCGCGAGGCGTCGAGCACCGTGGTCGGCGAGCCCGCAGAGGTGGAGCGTTTCGGTCACGGCACCGGGGCGCTGGATACCCCTGAGCCGCTGGATCAGTCGTACGAGCTCTTCGACGCGCAACTCGCCGGGAAACGGCCGACCCTGAGGGGAGAAGCCGATCCGTCCGTCGGCCGTCGCGCCACCAGGGGCCGATCCCAGCACCAAGGCGTCCCCGGAGTGCGGCGCCAAGCCCAGAATCCCTCGCAAGAGTGATGTCTTGCCGCTCGCCTCGCCACCGATCACCAGCATGCTCTCGCCGGCCTCGACGAGCAAATCGACGTCGCGCACGGCTGCTTGCGGCCCGCGCCGATGATGAACCGCGAAGTCGGCGAGTCTGACCAGGGGTGGCTCTGCGCTCACGGGCCGGTGAGCGTGGTCATCCGGCGCGAATTACCTCGAGGACCTCGTCGCGGGCCTGCTCCATGTGCTCTGCAGAGCGCAGCGACTCGAGGTTGAGGCGCAGGAGGGGCTCGGTGTTCGACGGCCGCACGTTGAAGTGCCAGTCGTCGTACGAGACCGACAGACCGTCGACCTCGGCCTGGTTGCCGTCGGAGTACCGCTCACGCAGGCGCAGCAGTGTACCCGGCACGTCCTCGACGGTGGAGTTGATCTCACCCGAGATGTGGTATCGCTCGCGGAACCCGGCGATCAGCTCGGAGAGCGGCCGGTCGGTGCCCGCCAGCAACTCGAGCACCAGCAGCGCCGGGATCAGCCCGCTGTCGGCATACGAGAACTCGCGGAAGTAGTAATGACCGCTCACCTCGCCGGCAAAGAGCGCATCGATCTCGCGCATGCGGGTCTTTATGAAGGCATGCCCGACGCGGTACTCGTCCGGCCTCCCACCCGCAGCGGAGATCGCGTCGCGAACCGCCCACGAGGCCCGCAGGTCGTAGACGATGGGCGCCGGGCCGTAACGGCGCAGCAGGTGCTGGGCAAGGAGCGCCGTCAGGAAGTCGCCGGGCACGAACTCACCGCGGTCGTCGATGAAGAAGCACCGGTCGGCATCGCCGTCGAAGGCGATCCCGAGGTCGGCGCCATCCTCGACGACCTTGCTCTCGATGAACTTGCGGTTCTCGGGCAGGAGGGGGTTCGGCTCATGATGCGGGAATCGGCCGTCCGGCTCGAGGAAGTAGCCCACCCCGTCGATGTCCAGCCGCTCGAGGATCGGCGGCAAGTAAAGGCCGGCCATGCCGTTAGCCGCGTCAAGGACGACGCGCATTCCCGATATCGCCGAGGTGTTCACGAATCCGAGCGCGTGCTCCACGAAACGGTCCAGCAGTGTGTCGTCCGTGGTCCGGGTGCCCCCGGGGGCGAATGTCGGCTCGCTGCCGCTTTGCACCATGCGTCCGAGTTCGCCGATCCCCGAGTCGCCTGACAGCGGGAGTGCCCCCGCCTTGACCAGCTTGACGCCGGTGTATTGGGGAGGATTGTGGCTGGCCGTGATCACGGCGCCCGCGTCGAAGCCGCCGTCGGAGACGGCGAAATAGATCATCTCGGTGGCCGCGAGGCCGTACTCGGTAACGGCCGCGCCTCTGCTCGCCGCGCCCGTGCTGAACGCCTCGGACATGCCGGGGGAGCTCAGGCGCACGTCGTGGCCGACTGCGACGGTCTTGGCACCTGTCAGCTCCACGAAGGCCCGGCCGATCTTCTCGGCACCTGCTTCGTCGATCTCCTCAGGGTGGAGGCCCCG
>JAOTZF010000134.1 GCA_029861485.1 Thermoleophilia bacterium
GGGCACCCCGAGCGACACGACGCACATCTCCCGCGAGGCCTGCAACTGGCTGAAGGACTACGAAGACGACCATTCGGTCACCCGAGACGGCGCCATGGGCGTCCACACGCTGGCCCACGAGGCCATGCACCTGCAGGGAGTGATCAGCGAGGCGAAAGCCGAGTGCTACGGCCTGCAACGCATACCTCGCGTGGCGCAGCGACTGGGAGCCAGCCTTGAGGAGGCGCGCGCGCTCGCGGTGTTCTCATACCGCGCCCTCTACCCTCAGCTCCCCCGCAACTACCGCAGCCACGAGTGCGTCCCCGGCGGGGCACTCGATCTGGGCAGGGACACGCCGGCCTGGCCATGAGGGCGCGCACGCCGGGGACGCGGTAGCGTCTCGGCGTGGCAGCGCCATCCGCCCTCACCCTCGCCGCGTTCTGCGGTAGCACCAGGCGGGGATCCCTCAACCGGCGCCTGCTCCACGCGACGGTGGAGCGCTGTCTGAACGCGGGCGCGTCGGTCGACGTCATCGACCTCGGCGAGGTCGACCTCCCGCTGTTCAATCAGGACCTGGAAAAGGAGCGGGGCATCCCCGCCGACGTGGCCCCCATTCAGGCTCGCCTCGATGTGGTCGACGGGGTGCTGATCGCCTCTCCGGAGTACAACGGCGGGTACACGCCGTTGTTCAAGAACACACTCGACTGGATCTCGAGGATCGACCACCTCACCTTCTACCCGCGCTACGTCGGCCTGATGACGGCGACGCCGGGCGGCAAGGGCGGTGCGCGCGGACTTGCCCAGATGGAGCAGCTCTTTCACAACGTCTTCGTCCACGTCCACGAGCCGAGCTTCGGGCTGGGCAACGCTCATGAGGAGCTCGACGGTGGCCGGCCGGTCGCGGGGCTCACGGAGTGGACGGAGGAGTACCTCGAGGCGGCGGTCGAGTTCGCCAAGGCGCCGCCCGAGAAGCCGCGCTGAGCTGCGGCTGGCGCGCATGGCATGCGCGCCACAATCGTCCCTGCGGCCGAGGCAACGCCAATCGCGCGAATGACCATCGCGCCGGATGCGCCGCGATGGTCATGCCGAACACCGAGACGTGCCGTCGATGCCGATCATCTGAGGACGATCGGCATCGACGTAGGACCGGACTAGCTCTTGGTGATCAGCTTCTGACGCCTCTCGCTGTCGGGCGCGACGAGCTCACCGACGACGCTCAGGTCGAGGTCGGCCACAATGACGTCGCCCACCTCGTCGTTGACGTTGGTGAAGATCCCCAACCGCAGCATGCTCTCGCACTGGCGTTGGTTGTCCTCGGTCGGGGTGAGGTAGTGGAAGGACACGGCCTTGTAGCGATGCGCCAGGAAGAGGTGCATCAGGGCCATCAGCCGCTTGCGCCGAAGCTTCACATCCAGCGTGTTCTGGTCGCGCACCGAGACGATCGAGCGACCGCGGCGATCGTGGATCGTGGCGAAGACCAGATTGGCGACTTTCCCGCCGCCGGAATTGTGCACGGCCAGCTCGAGGAGCTCGGACGAGCCCTCGGTGTTCGGCCGAAGCTGTACATGAAGCGGCCCGGCGACGTCGTAGTGTCGCGCCCACGGCACGAGCCATTCGGCGAGCAACTTCGGCGGGATCTCGGTCTGCATCAGGTGCTGGACCTGGGTTGAGCCGGCGCCCATCGCCTTGGTGGTCGCCGTCTGGCCCGATACCGCGGCAAGCGCCGCATCCGCGCGCGGCCCACCGACGAGAGTCTGCGGCGTGCGATAGGGCGACTCGAGCAGGCGGAGCTTCCGCTGCAGCCGCGCCAGGGACAGCATGCCGTCATGCCGCAGGGCGGTGGAGAACTCCTCAGATGCGAGACCGTCGATCTGGTGCCCGCCGTAGGTGATGAAGTTGAAGACGAAGCCGAGCTTCCCGATCTCCTCGGGAAACGCCCGCATCTCGTCCTCGCTCATGCCGGTGGTGTCCCAGTTGAACGACGGCGACAGATTGTATGCCAGCATCTTGTCCGGGTAGACGGCGTGGACCGCCTCGGCGAACTCGCGGGCGTCGTCGATGTCGGCCGTCTTGGTCTCCATCCAGAGGATGTCGGCGAACGGCGCGGCTGCACGCGACTTGGCCACCGCGTACGAGATGCCGCCGCGTATTTGGTAGAAGCCTTCGGGCGTCTGCGCGAGCTCCGGTTCCCACGAGACGTCGACGCCCATCCCGCGCGCCCTGGTGCGCATCTCGAACCAGGACGCCGTCGACGAGAATACCTTCCATTGCTCGAGGCTCATCTCGGCCTCGTAACCCTCGTCGGCGCGGAAGACCATCTGGTCGGCGATCGCCTCGCCAAGCGTCATGAGCTTGGCCGCGTTCTCCCATTCCTGCAGGAACGGGTCGGCGGCCGTGTCGAGCACCTGCTCGACTCGGCCGTTCGGGCTCGAGAGCCACGCCCTGGCCGCGGCCTCCGCCTCGGCGGCAACGCCGCTGTCGTTGAGCCAATCGTCCGCGTCGGCGAGCTGCTCCTCGGGTATCGAATAGAGCACGTGCCCGTTGAGGCCGGTCACTCCGGCTTCGTGCAGGCGCCGGATCAGCGCGATCAGGCCGGCCCGGTAGGTCGGCACGCCGCTATTGGTCACACCGAGCACGAAGGCCTGGTCACGCTCATCGCGGGCACCGTCGAGCAGGTTGGCCGCCTCGGCGTCGGTGCGCGCGACGATGATTCCCGGGACGCCCATGACGTCGAGTTGAAAGCGCGCGGCATTGAGGCGCTTGATCTGCTCGTGCGCGGAGACGAGCACCTTCCCGCCCTGGTGCCCGCACTTCTTCAGGCCGGGCTTCTGGTCCTCGATGTGGTACCCGGGCACGCCGGCTTCAACGAAGCGGCGAATGAGGTTTCGCACGTGCGCGTCGCCACCGTGACCGGTGTCGGCGTCGGCGATGATGAACGGGCGGAAGTCGACCTCAGGGGTCGCGTCTCGCTCGTCGTCGCTCATCCGGGAGCGAGCGAAGTTCTGGTTCTGGTCGGCCGTCAGCAGGGCGCGCACCAGCCCGGCCGCCTCGTCGGGCACCTGGCTTAGCGGATAGCTCGCCAGATCCGGACCGGGGTCCTCGTGCAATGAGCCCTTGGCCGAGGTTGCCCAGCCACCGAGGTAGATGCCCTCGATGCCAGCCCTCTTCATCGCGACGGCCTGACCCGGTGAATACGGCCCGAAAGTCGTGATCGACTTTCCAGCCGCCATCTTCTCCCGCAGCAGCGGATAGAACTCCTCAGCGGCCTTGCGCGCAACGGGATAGTCAGCCGGAATCGTGCCCCGCTGCTCTACTACCTGACGTGCCGTATACAGCCGGGTGATCTCCGAGAACCGCTCGGAGCTCATCCACTCTTCGGTGGCGCTGACTTCGTCATCGAATCTGCCCAACGGGGCCCCTTTCCGGTTGTTCGAGTGGAGTCTAGCCAGCTTGTTCGACCTGGCCACCTCGCGATAGGCAGACGAGTCCAATCGTCAGTCCAGGTTCTCCAGGTGGCCGCGCATAGCCGGTGTGATCACCGCGGACCCGAGAACCCCGATCCCGAGCCGGATCACCGGCGCGAGCGGGCTCCAGGCCCCGTGTGCGTCGAGGTCCGTCTGAATGATCACGACCGATCCGGTCGGCCGCTTGACGCACGTGATGGTGTCCACGGAGCGGATGGGCTCCGTGCCACCGGTGTGTCGCGCCGATCGCCCAGGCTCCAGGGAGTCGAGTGGGTAGACCAGCTTGGCGCCACTGAACCACGGCTTGGTGATCAGGCACACACGCGAGCCCACCGATGGCCACGCGCCCTCGGTCCAGCTGCTGCTGGCGATCGTGGGCTCCCACTCTTCGAGGCGGCCGAAATCGGCGACGGCCTCGAACGCTCGCTCGCGGGGCGCGGGCGTGGGAATCACGAACCGCATGCGTTCGAACGTACCGCGTTACGCTCGCGTACGTGTCGACATTCATCGGCGACAGCTACGACCGCACGGCCGGGCGCTACGACGACGCCGCCCGGCACAACGCGCAGGGCGGCGCACGTCTCATCGGTGCCTTGCCCGATCTCGATGTCGAGAGCCTGCTCGACGCCGGCTGCGGCACGGGCTTCGCCAGCCTCTGCGCGATCGAGCGCTTCGGCGCGCGCAAGGTCATCGGAGTGGACCTCTCTGCTGAGATGGTCGCCCGCTTCCACCAGAAGCTTCGGCAGCGCGGCATCGAGAGCGACCTCCGCGTCGGCGACATCACCCGGATCGATCTGCCGCTGGAGGCCGTCGACCTCGCCATCTGCTCGATGGCGCTGCACTGGATCGAGGACCGTGCCGGCGCGGTCGCCGCCATGAGCGGCGCCCTTCGCCCCGGTGGCTACCTGGCTCTGCTCGCGCCGGGGCCCGAGCACGATCGGGAGTACGTCGACCTGATCTCCCGGCTTGATCCTCCGATTCACCCCGCCATCTACGAGGCGTTCGCGCGCGCGGCCATCCCGATCGAGGAGATCGAGGCCTACGTGGAGGCGGCGGGTCTGGAGACCGTCGACGTCTGGACGGAGACGCGCAAGCGCCGCGTGGCGGCCGAGCGGTACATCGCCCGAATGACCGCTGTCGGCAGCCATGTCACCGCCGAGGTCATGAGCCGCGAGGACGAGGAGAAGACCTTCGCCCACATCCAGCAGGCGGTGCAGGCCGCCTCGGGGCCGCGTGGGTTCGAGTACACCTTCACCAAGACGTTCGCCGTGGCTCGCAAGCCCGGCCCAGCCCCGGTTGCCTGAGACTCGAGACCGCCGAGCACGCGGCGGAGCCGCGCGGCCCACCGCAGCCACCTGCTGGCGTCGCCTGGCGATCACGGCGTGGATGGCATCCCGGCCCACGGCGGCGCGATCCGCGCCACGCGCGGGGCAGGCGCAGAGGGTCGCCCATATAGTCGACACATGAACGCCGACGCGCGGCAGGTTCAGCGCACCTACCTGACGCTGACGCTGCTCTCGACGTTCGCCGCGTCGTTCATCTTCGGAATCAACACCCTCTTCCTGCTCGACGCAGGGCTGACCGCTACCGAGGCGTTCGTCGCGAACGCCTTCTACACCGCCGGGATGGTGATCTTCGAGATACCCACGGGCGTCGTGGCCGACACATGGGGGCGTCGCGCGTCGTTCCTGCTGGGAGCGGCGACCCTGCTCGTATCGACCTTCTTCTATCTCGCCCTCTGGCAGATCGCAGCGCCGCTGTGGCTGTGGGCGATCGCCTCGGTCTTCATCGGTCTCGGCTTCACGTTCTTCTCTGGGGCAGTCGAAGCATGGCTGGTCGATGCCCTGGACTTCACGAGGT
>JAOTZF010000135.1 GCA_029861485.1 Thermoleophilia bacterium
CAAGGCTGCGCCGGTGCCATAGAGCCATGCCAGGCGGCGCGTGGCGGCGAACTTCGCGAGCGTGAACAGCGTCACCGTCGCCCAGAACGTCTCCGGCCCGTCCAGCAGCACCTGGCGGCTGACCACCACGTGGTAGGGCATGAGGGCGATGATCAGCGCGGCGATGGCGCCCGCCAGAGGACCGTAGAGCAGGGAGCCGACCTTGTAGAGCATGACGATCGTCGCCACGCCGATCGCCGCGACGAACAGTCGCCCGATGACGTCGCTGGTGCCAAGCTGATAGGGCACCGACAGCATCGACTGGAACAGCAACGGGTGCGCGCGGAAGATCGGGAAGTAGGGGATCAGGTCGGTGTCGTTGGCGATCGAGGCCGCCTGGCCCGCGTACACGGCCTCGTCGGTGTTGAAGCCGACCGCGTTGATGCGGTATGTGCGCAAGAGCCCGCCCACGACGACCGCGAAGGCGAGGATCGCGTACGGCAGGTGCCGCCAGCCCGGACGGGGTAGCGTGATCAGCAGCCGGCGGCGCGGGCGGACCTCGGCTGCATCCTCGGTGGTTGCCGGGTGAGTCACGGGAGCCCGATCGAGCTCGGGTCCGTCCACCCCCCTGCGCAATCGCAGCTCAGGGGACCGGCGACCATTCACCTTGCTCCCCCCCTTACCGGGGGCGCGCAAGTAGAACAGTCGCCGGTCGAGCGCGAGCCTCACGCTGCGGCTGTGCTGCCGGTCTCAAGCGCGGGCTCAGGTCCGACGAGGGCGCCCTCGGGCGTGCTGATCCGGCCGACGACCTGGTCGGCGATGCGGGGGAAGCGCTGCCACCAGTCCATGGTCTCGCTGCGCAGAAGCGTGGCGGGCGTGGTGGCGAGCGCCGTGGCCACGATCGCGCGCTCGGCGCTCTTCAGGTCAGCGCCGTTACGACTGTGAAGGAAGGCCTCGATCGAGGCATAGGGCGGGAAGCCGTAGGCGTCCTCGCAGTTCTCCATGATGACCTCGAGCGCTTCCTCGGCACCGAGCACGACCTGCCCCTCGCCGCCGCGCTGGATCACGACCAGGCCGGCCAGGCGCGCCGAGGTGGCCAGCTTGGCGTGTGGCACGAGGCGCTCCACGTGGTACTTGGGCGGCGGGATGATCGCCTGCACGATCGTGTTCATCGTGGCCGCGGGGACGCGGCTCTCGGCCAGCTTGAGCCCGACCTCGCGACCGGTCTTTGAGTGGAGGCGACTCTGAAGCACGAGCGCCAGCCGCTCGCGGCGGCTCAGCAGCGGGGTCTTCACCGCGTGCGCGGTGTGAAGGCTGATCGTCATCGGCTTGGGGTAGGTGAACACCCGGCCGTCTGGCGCGAGCAGGGTGAGATCGTCCGAGAGGAACGACCACTCCGGCAGCCCGTCGAGCGTCTTGAGGATCGTGGTCGTCTTGCCGGTGTCGGTGCGCGCGGTGACGATGAAGGCGTCATCGCCGTTGGCGATGCAGGCCGCGTGGACCAACGCGTAGCCGCGCTCCACGAACGACCACCTGAGGATCGGCTCGACGATGTTCGTGTAGAGCACATGCGGCGAGTAGCGCAGGATCGGCGAGGCGGTCACCTGAACGCGATCCTCGACCTGGATCTCGGTGGCAAACCCGAGCGTGCCGAACATCTCGCGAAAGCGAATCCGCGAGCTCGATGGCTCCTCGCCGGAGCCGCGGCCGACCCGGCCCAGCGAGACGTCGATCGTCGCCGGACCCTCAAGCGCCGCCACGCGCATCTTCTCCAGCTCGCGCAATGGCACGTCGGACACCACGCTGATCACGCCGTGGATGTCGTAGGTGTGCCGCCCGCGATTCGAGCCCTCGGCCCAGATCCAGGAGTCAGAGACGGCAAACCGCAGGAGGGTGAGCACGCCGAGCGAGACGACGTTCGAGACCAGGTAGTTGACGCCAAGGCCGCTTGTCAGCAGCACCAGGATCGGCGCGCGCAGCAGCAGCGCCACGTTGTTCATGACGTAGCAGTGCAGCAATCGCGAGCGCAGCGGACGGCGGAAGGAGCGCCCGCCGTAGACCCAGCCCTCGGTCATGGTGAAGTTCCAGAGGGTGGAGCCCTGCGTCGCGATCGCGGCCCCCAACACGTAGCCGATGCCGCCAAACTCGACGAGCATCGCGAGCAGCAGGGTGTTGACGACAAGCCCGCTCAGGCCGACCACGCCGAAGCGGCTCAGACGAAGCGACACCGCCCGAAAGCGCAGGCTCCAGAGCTGACTGAGGTAGATCCCGGCCTGGCGCGGGGACGCCTTGCTCTGCCCGGCGTGCCGGCGGCCGAAGGCGAAACCGATCTCCGCGACCCGGATCCCGGGCGTGCGCCCGACGATCTCGAGCAGGATCTTGAAGCCCTTGGGCTGTAGTGCGTCAAGCTCGACGGCATCACGACGGACGATGAAAAAGCCGGTCAAGGGGTCGCTCAGCCCACGCATCGTGCCGGGCAGCAGCGCCCGGGCGGTGGCAATCAGGCCGCGCGAGGCGAGCTGCCGCGTGCGCCCAAGACCATCCACGGATTCGTCGGCGTCCTTGAAGCGACTCGCCGCCACGAGATCCACGTCGCCCCGTTGCGCGCGCGCCACAAGCTCCTCGATCACCTCCGGCGGGTGCTGCAGGTCGGCGTCCATCACGCAGACCCACGGCGCCTTCGCGGCCCGAAAGCCCTCGACCACCGCTCCTGAGAGGCCGTCTGCCCGCCTCTCGGGCGGGCGGTGGATCAGCGTGATCTCATGGCGAGAGCGCTCGCGCTCCTGCTCGATCGCCTCGGCGGTGCCATCGGTGCTGTCGTCGACGAAGATGATCTGGAGCTCTTCGTCCGGCAGCACCTCCTGCAGGCGGCCAATCAGCGTCGCGATGTTGCCGGCCTCGTTCAGGGTCGGGAGGATCAACGACAAGCTGGGCGTGACCGACCGCGAGGCACCATTGGTCGCTACGGTGGAAAGATCCGATTGTGCGAGCGGGTCCGCCATCAGCGGGCCTCCTTCGTGAATGCCATGTAACGCCAATGCAAACGCCCAAGGAGGCCGGGGGGCGAGGTGCTTGACTGTGAAGTTGGAGTGACTACATGGCCATGGAGATGACCGATTTGGGCAACTTTAGGGACCCGCCCGCGCCCGGTCGACTAGTGAAGCGACTAGTGAGAGCAGCCTCGGACCTATGCGTGAGGTCAGTTGATCGACTCCAGGAAAGAGCCGGTCTGAAAGGTAGGTCACATGGGGACGCTCACCCCACCGCGGCGCGATGCACCGGGCGCCGCCACAGCGCCCTCGGGGGACTGCCGCCGATCAGCCGGCTGTCGACAGCGGGGGTGAGTCGTTACACCTAGGGTCTTTCAAGCACCCGCGCATGGACCGAGCGCAGGCCCGATGACGTCTTGGGGAGTCGAGGTACCGAAGGGTCTCATCTCCCGCATGCAGGTCGCGACTGATGAGGGACGAGACGGGCAAGCGGATCTGAGTCGAGGTCATCGAGCACTCAAGGAGACCGACGACGGGGCGGTATGCAACTCATGGCCGTGGCATGGGAAGGGTCAGCCCCCGAGATCGTCGACCGGGCCAGGCTCCGAACACGGTAGCCAACCGATCGACTCGCGCATGGTGATTACCTGGGCTGGGCGCCGCCGGCGTGCGAGATGAGGCTGCTCCGATCCGGCCTGCTCGCGGTGCGGGCGTTCAGAAACCTGCTTGCCGACCTTCGTACGGGGCATCTCACAGCCGGCGAGTTCCTGCGGCGAGACCCGACGCCGGAATCGCGGCATCGAGCAAACACGGACCATCTCGTGCTGGAGCAGATCTTCGAGGGCCGAGTACGAAGTGATGACGTCCTGGTGGATGTCGGTTGCGGCCCCGGCCGAGTGCTGGGCTGGTGGCGTCGTACCTATCCGGACACTCGGGTCATTGGAATCGAGCTCAACACGGTCGTCGCGGTGAGGGCACGGCGCCGCTTCACGGGCGATCCACGGCTTGACGTCTTCGAGGGCGACGCCACGGAGCTGATCCCCGCCGACGGGACGCTGTTCTACCTGTTCAACGCCTTCGACGGCCCGACCATGGCGCCTTTTGCGAGGCGGCTGCGCGAGAACCGGCGCAGCCAAGGCGACGATCCCGGCCGCGACGGGTCGTCTGATCCAGATGAAACCTCACGGGCGCCATGGCGGTCCTCGTTCGTCAGGGGTCTCCACCAACGACATCGAGATCCGCGGGGCCGTTACTCGAGGCTCTGGAGAGGATGCCCTCGCATGGGGCTACCCATCGGGATCACCATGCCCCGAGGCCATGGCGAGAGCGATTGCCTCCTCGGCGAGCGCGATCATCGCGGGAACCCAGAGAGCGTCCTTGGCAGGGTCCTCGGGCGACGGCCCGGCGGCCAGCTCGGAGACCGCAGCCACCGTCGCGGGCGAGTCGTCAGGGTGGAGCGCCCGGACGAGGTTCCGCGCGAGCTCCCGAAGCTCGGTCTCACCAGTCTCGCGGGCGAGCCGGTCGAGAGCCTCGGGACTCTGGTCGTCATCCACGTATGCGACGAGCTCCGGCTCATAGTCCTCGACGTCGACATCCAGCAGATCGATGACGCTGGCTCCGACCGCCGTGGCGGCGGCGACCGCCCCCTCACGCCCCCCGCTCGCGACGGTCACTTCCGCGGCCCGAAGCCGCTCCTCGGATCGGTTGATCGCCGAGCCGAGCGCCGCCGCCGCGCGGGCCACCATGGCGAGTGCCAACGGGTTGTCCGCCGCCTGCGAGCTCGCCCATTCGAGGGCGATCACGAATGCCTCGTCCTCTTCGGGCCCCACGGTCGCCCCCGCACGCCTAATGGCCGCCTCGACAGGGGGGCGCATCTCAGGCCACAGAGACTCAGCCGCGCGCTGGACGTTGGGGGCCAGGGCGCTGCCGCTGCTCTCACTGGAGGCGACCTGCACGGCCAGCTTCGACGCGTGGGTAGCGACCAGAAAGCGGGGGATGTCCACGCCCTCGACCTGCAGCACGCGTCGCAGCGCATCCTCCGGAGTCATAAGCCCTCCACCACCACATGCTCCAGCCGCCCGAGGCCGTCGATCTCGACCCTCACGCGATCACCGGGCTCCAGGTAGCGCGGCGGGCTGAAGCCCGCGCCGACGCCTGCCGGTGTGCCGGTAGAGATCACATCTCCCGGGTGTAGCGTGAACTGGTGAGAGCACCACGACACCAGATCCGCCACCGAGAACACCATGTCGCTTGTATGGCCGTCCTGGCGCAGCTCGTCGTTGACC
>JAOTZF010000136.1 GCA_029861485.1 Thermoleophilia bacterium
CATGCCCGTCTGAGCTCCCAGCGCCCCGCTGGCAAGAACGCCGGCAGCGCGTGCGTTGCGGCTCACCACATTTCGCGTCGCGGAATCGCGCAGCTCGGGATTGCGTCGGGCGGCCGCGACGATCTCCTTCGATCCGAGCGCGCGAATCACTCCGTTGATCACTTCGGTCTCGCCCGGCTCATCGAGCGCGGCCACGTGGGCGATGCTGGACATCTCGATGTCGCCGGTGTCGAGCAGGGTCCGCTCGGCGCTGGCCCGCTGCTCGGTGCGGCCGATCACGATCGCGAGGGAGCGCTCGCCGGCGCGCGCTCGCTCTGCCATCTGGCGTGCGACGCCCGCGCCATCCTCGCCCGGCGCGATGGAATAGATCGCGAGCGCGCCCTCGGGGGGATTGGCGCTCTCGGGCACCCTGAGAATCTGGCCCAGGCGGTCGGTCACCGCGCGATCGCCCGGCACCAGGCGGATCTCGCCGCCCTCCTCGCCTGCGCTCGCGACGTAACGCGCCGTCAGCGCGACCCGGCGTGCCTTACCGAAGAGGCCCACGTGTCTCTCTCGTGCGGCCGGCTATGGCTCGCGCCTACCACGCGCGTGGATGCGCATCAGCACTCCCACGGCAGCCATGCTGGCGATGGTGTGGCTGCCTCCGGAGCTCATGAACGGCAGCGGAATTCCGGTGATCGGCATAATTCCCACGGTCATACCGATGTTAACGAACACCTGGAAGACAAGCATCGAGACGATGCCGGCCACGATCAACTGATCGAATCGGCTCGCCGCATTGCTCGCGATCCGCATGGCGCGCCAGACGACGATCCCGAACAGCAGGATCAGCCCGCCGCCTCCCACGAAGCCGAACATCTCCGAGACGACGGCGAAGATGAAGTCGTTGTGGTGCTCGGGCAGGAAGTCGTTGATCGTCTGGGTTGCGCCCTCGGGCCCCTTCCCCAGCGCTCCGCCCGATCCGATGGCCGTCTTGCTCTGCTCGAGCTGGTAGCTGGAATCGCTTGGATCGCGCTCGGAGTCCACGAACGCGGTGAGCCGGTCGACCTGGTACGGCTGCAGGACGCTCACGCCGGTGTTCGGCAGCACGACGACCACTATCAGCACCGCGAGCGCCGCGACCACCCCGGCCACGGCGAAGTGATGCCACGGCGCTCCGGCGACCAGGAGGATTCCCGCGAGGATCGCGAAGTAGACCATCGCGGTGCCGAGATCCGGCTCCAGAAAGATGATCAGGGCGGGCACGGCGGTGATGATCAGAGCCAGAACCGACAGGGAGACCGTGCCGATCAGGTGGGCGCGCTCGGCGATGACGGCCGCCAGCACGAACACCAAGATCAGCTTGCCGGCCTCGGAGGGCTGCACGTTCAGCGGGCCGACCTCGATCCAGCGGGTCGAGCCGCGATTCACGGTGCCGATCAGGAAGACCACCGTGAGCGCTCCGAGCAGCGCCCCCAACAGCACCCAGGCCCAGCGGGCGACGCGGTCGGGGTTCAGGGCGTAGAGCGCAAGAAAGGCCACCGCGCCGATGCCGATGTGCAGCAGACGGCGCGCCACGAAGAAGTCGGGATCGCCCGGGATGTCCTCCGCCGTCGCAAGATCGACGATGTAGACGCTGAACACGAGAATCGCCACCACCGCCAGCAGCAGCGGCCAATCGAGCTGCGCGGCCGCCGAACGCAGGCGACTGCCTCCGCGCTGGCGGGCAATGGGTTGCGGTCCGGCGATGGTGGCCATCAGTCCTGCTCGAACGCGGGGGGCTCCCCGCAGATGTCGCGGCTCTCATCCAGGTGCTTGGCGATCACGGTGCACACCCCGGGCGCCGCCGACCGTGCGCCGGAGCCCCCGTGCTCCACCACGACGGCGACCGTGATGGTCGGATCGTCGAACGGCGCGTAGGCGATGAACCAGGCATGGTCCTCGCCCTGCGGGTTCTCGGCGGTACCCGTCTTGCCGGCCACCTTCTTGCCCGCTGGGAATCCGCGAAAGATCGTGGCCGCCGTGCCCCGTGACTCGTTCGCCACCCGGTACAGGCCGTCTCTCACCTGATGAAGGGTCTGCGGGTCCACGTCGAGCTCGCGCACGGGACGCCCCTCGGCGAGAGCGGCCAGCTGGCGGTCGCCGGGGTCGAGTACGCGCTTACCGATGGCCGGCGTGAGCACCCGGCCGCTCTGGTTGGCGATCGCCGAGAAGGCGATGGCCATCTGTAGCGGCGTCGTTTGCAGGTAGCCCTGTCCAACCGAGAAGTTGATGTCATCGCCCGGCCGCCACGAACGATCGATCTCGTCGTACTCGTCGCCGGCGAACGCCAAGCGCTTCCAATTGCGATCGGGCACGAGCCCACGGCCCTCGCCGGGAAGATCGATGCGGGTCGGTGAGCCGAGGCCGAACGCCTCCGACCAGTCCTTGAGCGGGGAACGGTTCGGGGTCTTCCAGAGTTCGTTGCCGAGCGGATAGAAGTAGGTGTCGCTCGAGATCTCCAGCGCCTGCCGGAGGTTGACGAAGCCGTCGATGCGGTCCTGGAAGTTCGGGTAGCTTGAGCCGAAGGCCTCGAACTCCGCCCCAGCGAAGATCGCCTCCTCCGGATTGAGGACCTCCTCCTCGACCGCCGCCGTGGCAGTGATGGCCTTGAAGGTCGAACCCGGCGGATACTCGCCGGTGAGCGTCCGGTTCAAGAGCGGGCGGTTGTTCGCTGCGAGCCCATAGGAGCGGATCTTCTTGTCTTGCCCCTCCACGAAGGCCTTCGGCTCGAACGTGGGATATGAGGCCAGAGCCAATATCTCACCGTTGCGAGGGTCGACCGCGACGCCGGCGGCGCCCGTCGCGGTTCCGCTGATCTCCACCCGCTCCCGCAGCGCGTCCTCGAGCGCCCTCTGCAGGTCGGAATCGATGGTGAGCTGCACGGTATTGCCCGGCTTCGGCGGCACGTCGCGCAACAGGCCCCGATCAACCGGCACGCCGGCCGAGTCGACCTCGAGGGTCTGCTCGCCGGGTACTCCGCGCAGCCAGCCCTCGTACTGCAGCTCGATGCCGGCCACGCCGACCTTCTCGTCGGGCAGGTAGCCGCGCCGGGTAAAGATGTCCTTGGTCTCTTCGGTGATGGCACCGGTGTAGCCGAGCATGTGCGCGGCAAGACTGCCGCCGGGGTATTCGCGCTTGAACGCCGGCTGCAGCGTTACGCCCGGAAACTGGCGCCGGCGCTCGGACACGTACAGCTGCTCGTCCGGGCCGACGTCTTCCTTTAGCACCACGGGCCGGTAGGACAGCGCGTCGCCTTGGGCGAGCTTTGCCCGCATCTCGCCGGCGGGGATGTCCAGCTTCTCGGAGAGGCGCTCGATAACCCGGTCGCGGCGCGCCCCTGACAGCTCGAGGGGCCGCGCCACGAGGTTCTGCACCAGGCGACTGCCGACCAGCACCTCGCCGTCGCGATCGATGATCTCCCCACGCGGGCCCTCGTTCTGAACCGTGCGCAGGCGATTCACCTCGGCCTGGCTGGCGAAGGCCTCGGTACCGATCACCTGCAGGAACCACAGCCGCAGCACCAGGATCGCCAGCAGGCCCACCGCGATACCCGCGAGGGTCGCGATACGGACGGCGATCGCTGGACTCAGGGCGGGTGCGCCGGAGTGGCCGGTCGCGGCGGGAGACGCCCTGCGGGAGCTCACGGTCTGTCCGGTCGAGCTCGAAGGACCCGGCCCCGCCCAAAGGCCGCCACGCCTCTTGCCCCGCGGCCACAGCCTCACGCGCTCGCTCCGGGCTCCAGCACCCGCGGCTCTTTGAGCAGGCGACGAGAAAGCAGGAGAACGAGGGGCGCAAGCAGGGCCGTCAGCGCCATCTGGCTCAAGAGCACCGGCCCGAGGAAATCCGGGAGGCTGAACGGAGCTCCCAGTAGCAGCTGCACCGCCGCATACGCAATCTGCGCCACGCCCGCGCAGGCGACGATCAGCCCGATCGGGGCCAGGAGCCCCGAGGCCTCAGGGCGCCCGCAGTAGCGCCCGGCGAACGCACCGAGAGCCATATAGATGAGCGCAAGCACGCCCAATGTTCCAATCGGGGCGATCAGCTCGACGAGCAATCCGGTGAAGAATCCCACCACGGCCCCAGCCGTCGGGCCACGCATCAGTCCGATCGCGACGGCGAGCGCCACCGCGATGTCGGGAATCCCGTCGGAGAGGCGAATGAACGGAATCAGGGCCACCTGGAGCAGCACGACCAGCAGGGTCATTGCGAGCATGGCGCCGAACCCCGCCCGAACGCCGTCGTGTGAGGCGCGGCCTGCCGGCTGCAGCACGCTCACCCGGCAGCCCTCCGCTTGGCCTGCTCGCTGACCGGAATCAACACGACCATGCTGCCGAGCACGCGCGGATCCACGAACGGCCGCACTTGGATCGGCGGATAGGAGTCGCCCTCGGGCTTGCCCACGCCGACGACCGCCCCGATGGGCAGATCGGGCGGGTACACCGACGGGAACTCGCCGCTCGTGAAGCCGCCGGTCACGACGATGTCTGATTCCTCGACTTCGAAGGATCGGCCCACGCTGGACAGCAACAAGGAACCCGAAGCCGTCGCTCCGATCATGCCCACGGCGCCACTCGAGTCGAGCACCCGCCCACCGACTCGGGTGCGCGGATCGGTGATGAAAGTGACGACCGACGAGCGGCTGCTGACAGTGATCACGTGCCCGACCAGCGCCCCGGAGCCGTCGCTGTCCGGCGCGATGACGGGGGCGTTGACGACGACCCCGTCGTCGTGCCCGAGACCAAGACGGGCGCGGCTGTACCAGTTGTTCACCGAGCGTCCCGTGACGCGGGCGCTCACCGCCTCGTAGCCCTCGGGCGAGCCGTCCAGCGTCGAGGCGATGCCGATCTGCTCCTCGAGGCTCTCGGCGCTGGCCCGAGCCTCGATCACCTGCTGGCGCAACTCGGCGTTCTCGGCCGAGAGCCGGCGGGCGTCCTCGCGAGCGGTGACCAGCCCTGCCGTCCAACTCCAACCGTCGCGCAGCGGCTCGACGGCTCGAGACGCGGCGGATTGAATCGGTGCCACGAGAGCCCCGGCATCGGTCTGCACCTCGTGGAGCGGGCCGTCCTGGGTCTCTCGGAAGTATGCGGTCAGAATGACCAGCCCCATCAGGGCAAGCACCACGATGACCCCGCGGCGCGCGTAGATCTGCCGCCGGTCGGGCTGACGGGCCTCGCGGTTCACGCG
>JAOTZF010000137.1 GCA_029861485.1 Thermoleophilia bacterium
GTCCAACGCTGATGTCCTGCACCAACGCGTCCGGGTCCACGCGCAGGCCGAAGCGCTCGGAGATCTCCTGGACGCCCGCCTCGGCGCGGTCCGTGTCGAACAGGACGTGCCCTCGGCTCGGCTCCATGGCGAGCACGATGTTCTCGGCCACGGTCATCACCGGCACGAGCATGAAATGCTGGTGAACCATTCCGATGCCGCGGGCGATGGCGTCGCCGGGTGCCTCGATTTCGACCCTCTCCCCGCGGACGTAGATCTCGCCCTCGTCAGGCTTCGTCAGGCCGTAGAGGACATTCATGAGCGTTGACTTGCCGGCGCCATTCTCACCGAGCAGGGCATGCACCTCGCCGGAGCGCAGATCGAAGTCGATCCCGTCGCAGGCGACCACCCGTGGATAGCGCTTCGTGATGCCCCGGAGCTCCAGCACCAGTCCCTCGGTCCCACTCTCGGTCCGTGGGGGCTGATGCTGGGAACTCCGTCGGGTCACACGCCTCTCCTCACGACACCGCTACAGCGCAGCAGGCACCTCCAGTTCCCCGTCGATGATCTGCTGCCGAAGCCCATCGATCTCGTCGAGCAGCTCCTGCGGCACCTCGGGGCTCGTGGTACCGACGGCGACGCCCTCGTTGGCGAGGTTGAAGTTCACGTCGCCACCCTCGAAGTTGCCCTCTGTGGCCGCCTTGATTGTGTCGAACACCGACGTGTCGACGCGCTTGACCGCGCTGGTGAGGATGTGGCCGCCGAGGTCGCTCTGATCGCGGTCGACCCCGATGCCCCACACGCCGCGCTCACGCGCCGCATCCAGCGCGCCGAGGCCACAGCCGCCGGCTACCTGGAACACGACCTGCGAGCCTTTCTGGATCTGGTTGAGGGCCAGCTCCTTGCACTTGTCCTGAGCCACGAAGTCCTGGGAGTAGTTGATCAGCACCTGGACGTCCGGGTTCGCGGCCTTCGCTCCGGCCGTGTAACCGGCCATGAAGATCGTCACCGAGGGGAGCTTCTCGCCGCCGACGGCGCTGATCACCTGCTTGCCACCGGCCCTCTCAGCCATCTTCGCAGCCATGTAGCCGACCAAGTAGCTGTTCTCGTTCGTGGCGAAGTTGAGGCCGCGCACGTTTGAGGGCATGCCCTCCAGGGCCGCCTGTGGGAAGTCGACGATCGCGAAGTCGTTGTCCGGGAATTGCCCCGCCACCGTCGTGAGCGCCTCAGCCATGAGGAAGCCCACGCCGATCGTCACCGCGGCATCCTGCCGGGCGAGCGTGGTCAAGTTCGGGATGTAGTCGCTCGCCGCGACCGACTCGATTGGGCGGCCCATCACCCCGAACTCCTCCTCCGCGCGCGTCATGCCCTCGAGGGCCGATTGGTTGAACGAGCGGTCGCTGAACTTGCCGATGTCACTCACCAGTCCGACAAGCTCGCCCTCGCCGTCGCCGGAGTCTCCGCCGCCATCATCGTCATCGTCACCGCAGCCGGCTGCGACCATGGCAACCGCGGCGACCACGGCCATCGCAAGCAGCAACGCCCTCCATCTGCTCCCCCACATGGGACCTCCTCGATTGACAAACCCGACAAAGAATCTGATTCGGCCCACCCTACGACAGCGCCGAGACGGCAGGAACCCGGCCCTCGGCCGAAGAATGTCCTATTAGCGCGAGCCGCGGGGCGCGACCCGGCCCATCACGAGCGGCCGCTCACGAGGACTCCGGCTGCCGATGGCGATCGCCGGGCCAAACGCCTCGCGGCCTGCCGCCAGGGCCGGCTCCTCATCGGCATGCAGCCGAGCGAGGACCGCACCGGCCTCGACCTCGTCGCCCTCTACCACCTCGAGCGTGACCCCGGCCGTCGGGCTCACGGGGTCCTCCTTCCTTGCGCGCCCGGCGCCAAGACGCCAAGCGGCCTCGCCGACCGCCAACGCATCGACCCGTTCGACGATCCCACTCCGTTCGGCGAACACGTCCTCGCGAAGGGGCGCGGTCATGAGACGAGCGTCAGGGTCGCCGCCTTGCGCCCGCACCATCGCGCGCCAGCGGTCCATGGCGCGTCCATCTGCGAGAGCCTGGGCGGGGTCCTCGTCGATTCCGGCGAGCTGCAGCATCTCTGCCGCCAGAGCCACGGTCAGCTCGACGACGTCCGAGGGTCCGCCGCCGGCGAGCACGTCCAGAGCCTCCTGAACCTCCAGGCCGTTGCCCACCGCGCGGCCCAGCGGAGCATCCATCGCCGTAAGTAGCGCGACCGTCCGCACGCGGTGAGCCTCGCCAAGTCCGACCATGATCTCGGCGAGCTCCCGGGCGCTGTCCTCGTCGCGCATGAAGGCCCCTGCGCCGACCTTGACGTCGAGCACCAGGGCCCGTGTTCCCTCGGCGATCTTCTTCGACATGATCGAGCTGGCGATCAGGGGAATCGACTCGACCGTCCCGGTCACGTCGCGAAGCGCGTAGAGCCGTTGATCTGCGGGCACAAGGCCCGGGCCCGCCGCGATGATCCCCGCGCCGACCGTGTTCAACTGCGTCACGAAGTGGGCATTCGAGACTTTGGTGCGGAAGCCGGGAATGGCCTCCAACTTGTCGAGGGTGCCCCCCGTATGGCCGAGCCCGCGGCCGGACAGCATCGGTACAGCCGCGCCGCAGGCAGCCACGAGCGGGACCAGGGGCAGCGAGATCTTGTCGCCGACGCCGCCGGTGGAGTGCTTGTCGATCGTCGGCAGCGACAGCCCGCTCAGGTTCAGGCGCTCGCCCGAGGCGATCATCAGGGTCGTCCAGGTGGCAAGCTCGCGCTCCGTGAGCCCCCGGAAGAGGATTGCCATCAGCAACGCCGATGCCTGCTCGTCGGGAACTTCGCCCGCGGTGTAGCCGCGGAGGAACCATGCGATCTGCTCGTCGCTCAGCTCGCGGCCGTCGCGCTTTCGCCGGATGACCTCCACGGCCGAGGGGTCGCTCATCGCCCCGATCGTGTGGGGAGGTCCCCCGGCCCGAAGGCATCTGGCAGCAGTGCCGCGAGCGGCCGCGGGCCATCGGGGCCGTCAACGAGCAACGCCTGCCCCCCGTGCTCGTACATGAGCTGTCGGCACCGGCCGCACGGCGCCAGCGGCTCTCCATCTCCGGCGGTGACCGATACGGCCACGAGGCGCCCGCCGCCGGTCGCGATCAGATCAGCGATCAGCCCGCACTCGGCGCACAGCGTCAGTCCGTAGCTCGCGTTCTCGACGTTGCATCCCCGGACGAGGCGGCCGTCGTCCACCAGGCCGCAGGCGCCGACGAACACACCCGAGTAGGGCGCGTAGGCGGTCGCCGCCATCGCCGCGGCCCTGGACCGCAGGCCGGTCCAGTCGATCTCAGGGACGGGACACCCCATTCGGCTCACCCAGAATGCGCACGGCCTCGGGTGCCTCTCGGATCGAGGTGATCTGCCGCAGGCGCGGATGAGCCTCATCCACCTCGGCGTGCTCCATCTCCCAGGTGGTCCGGTACGGCACGTGCACGCCGGCCCCACCGAGCTCCAGAACCGGCGAGATATCGGATCGCACGGAGTTGCCGATCATGCAGAACTCCAAGGGTGCGACCCGGAGTGAATCGAGCACTCGAGCGTACGTGCCCTCGTCTTTCTCGGCGACGATCTCGACCCGCTCGAAGACGTCCGCCAGCCCGGACGCCGCGATCTTCGACTCCTGATGAAAGAGGTCGCCCTTGGTCATCAGCATGAGACGGTGGGCCCTCGCCAGCTCGTCGAGCACGTCCGCGACATCGTCGAGCAATTCGACGGGATGAGTGAGGATCTCCTTGCCGAAGGTGACGATCTGCTCGATCCGATGGCCGTCGATCTCGCCTCCTGTGAGCGCGATGGCCGTCTCGATCATGGACAGGGTGAAGCCCTTCGCCCCGTACCCGAAGAGCTTGAGGTTCCGGCGCTCGGTTTCGAGCAGCGCAGCCGAGATGTCGTCCTCGTCGACCCAGGGCGCGAGCAACTCGCTGTAACGCTCCTGGGTCACCTCGTAGTGCCCCTCGCTGTGCCAAAGAGTGTCGTCGGCGTCGAGCCCGACCAGTTCAACGGCCATAAGGCGGCGAGTCTAGCCCGCCCGGCCCGTCACATATGGTGCAGCCATTGCTCTCGATCTGAACGCGATCAACGCCTCGCCCAAGGTGCTGCTCCACGACCATCTGGACGGAGGCCTTCGGCCGGAGTCGATCGTGGAGCTTGCGAAGGACGTCGGCTACGACAGGCTGCCGACGACCGATCCCGGCGAGCTGGCCCGGCTGATCTCGCGAGGTGCGAATCGGAACGACCTCGTGCTCTATCTGGAGACGTTCGCCCACACCGTCGCGGTCATGCAGACCCGCGAGGCCCTCACCCGCGTCGCGGCGGAGTGTGCCGAGGACCTTGCCGACGACGGAATCGTGTATGCGGAGATTCGCTTCGCGCCGGAGCTGCACCAAGAGCGCGGGCTCTCGCTCGACGAGGTCATGGAGTCGGTCCTCGAGGGATTCGCCCAGGGCTCGGACCGGCGCGGCATCACCGTTCGCGCCCTGTGCTCTGCCATGCGACAGCGGGCGAGCAGCGTCGAGATCGCCCAGCTGGCCGTGCGATTCCGTGATCGGGGCGTGGTCGGGTTCGACATCGCAGGGCCTGAGGCGGGCCATCCGCCGTCGCGCCATCTCGACGCCTTCTCCTACGTGATGCGAGAGAACTTCCACATCACGATCCACGCCGGCGAGGCCTTCGGGTTGCCCTCGATCGCCGAGGCCATTCAGATGTGCGGCGCCGAGCGGCTTGGCCACGGCGTACGGATCATCGATGACATCGAGGGCGACGCCGACGGCGAGCCGGGGCTCGGGCGGCTGGCCGCATTCGTCCGAGATCGCCGCATTCCACTCGAGATGTGCCCGTCGTCCAACGTCCACGTCGGCGCGGCGCCGACGATCGAGGAGCATCCCATCGGGCTCCTGGCTCGGCTGCGGTTCCGCGTCACCGTCAACACCGACAATCGCCTGATGAGCGGAACCACGCTCAGCAACGAGTTCCTCCTCTTGCACGAGGCATTCGGATGGGACCTCTCGGACGTCCGTTGGATGACGATCAACGCCATGAAGAGCGCCTTCGAGCCGTTCGATCGGCGCCTCGCCCTGATCAACGAGGTCATCAAGCCGGGGTTCGCGGCGCTCGGCGCGGACGCCTAGCCGCGGGCCGGCCAGGCCCCCGGCGTG
>JAOTZF010000138.1 GCA_029861485.1 Thermoleophilia bacterium
GATCGGCAGCACGCCGGGACGGTAGCCGCTCGCGCCATTCTGCGCCCCCGCCCGCTATGAATAGGGCGTGGCCAGCTGGGCGCAATTCACCGGCGAGGCACCGGATCTCGCCGAGCGGGTCCATGCCCGCTTCACGGCCAATCTGCATCAGGTGCTGGCGACCCTGAGGCCCGACGGCAGTCCGCGGCTGAGCGGCATCGAGATCCACTTCCACGCCGACGAGCTCTGGCTGGGGAGCATGCCCGGCTCGGCAAAGGGCCGGGACCTCGCGCGCGATCCTCGCTTTGCGCTGCACTCGGCCCCTCTCGAGGAAGACCTCCAGAGGGGCGACGCGACGCTGGACGGCACGGTCGAACGACTCGAGGATCTTGCCGTTTGGCGTGCGATCACCGCCCACCTGGACGGCCCGGAACCGGGAGAGCTCACCGGCGAGCTGTACCGCCTCGATCTGGAGCGCGCGAGCCTTGTGCACGTCGAGGGCAACAGGCTGGTGGTCGAAAGCTGGAGCCCGGGCCACGGCCCGGTGCGCGCCGAACGCTCCTAGTGGCGCAGCAGAGCCGCCTGCGCCTCCTGTGAGGCGACCCGTGTAAGGGCCTGCACGACCTTGCGGGCCGGCTCATGGATCGAGATGTCGACCTCCCGGGCCAGCCGAGCCGCCACCGCGAGGGTGTGGCCGCCGGCGAGCCCATCGGCGGCGCGAGCCGTCTGGGCCAGCAACGGCGCGGCGACGGGGTCCTTGCGCACCAGGGCCATCTCGCACTGACTCGCAAGCGCGAGTATGCGTGCAGCCTCAGCCCTGGTCATCGAGCCACCGCGTGAGGTTGCCGCCGAGCACGTCGCGGACCTCAGCGTCGGTCCAGCCCGCCACCCCGGCCGTGGCCGCGATGAGGTGCAGGGCGCTCGCGTGCTCCCCGTACGGTCGATCCGAGCCGAACATCAGCTGACCCGGGGAGAGGGCGGCCAGATCGGTGACCGTGGCCAGCGACGTGTCGAACGCGATACGGGATTCGCCGGCGAACTCGTGCGCGAGAGCGCGTGCATCTCCCCTGCCGCCGTGAGCGAGGATCAGGCGGGCATCGGGAACCGCACCCGCGAGCTCGGCCAGTGGCCCCCCAAGCCGTCGCGCGCCAAAGCCGGCGTGAAAGAGGACGGGCCAGCCCCGCTCGGTAGCCACCGACACCGCGGCAACGCTCTCGTCGGCCTCCGGCCGGAATGACTGCCCGACGGGATGCAGCTTCAGGCCGCGGGCCCCCGCCTCGGCAGCTCGCTCGAGCTCGAGGGCCCAGTCGCCGTTCGGATCGACGCGGCAAAACGGGACGATGCGCTCCGGCGCGCTACGCGCGGCGGCAAGAACGAGATCGTTGGCCTCGGTGAACTGCCCGCCCGGGCCTGGATCGTTCGCCGGGAAGCACACCGCCGCCGCGATGCCCCAGCGATCCAGGTCGCGCGCGAGCTCATGGGCCGTCAGGTTGTGCCCGTCCGCGTCGCGCCCCAAGTGCACGTGAGCGTCGACGATTGGCGCATCGTCGAGAACGAGGACGGAAGAAAGCTCATCCTCAAGTTGAGCCAGAGACGCGACATCCACGCCCGCCTGCGCGAGCGCGTCGGAGTCCTCGCCCCAGAGACGGCTCACCGAGACTCCGCCAGTCCCTCGAATTCCGTCAGCGCGCCACGCATGTCCGGAGGGATTGGAGAGGGCTTTCCACCGTAGCGCTCCAGGCCAACGAACGTCTGGGTGATGTCCGCGGCGTGACGCCCGCCGTCGCCTTCGACCCGATAGCGCACCGTGTGACTGGTTCGGCCGACCTGAGAGGTGCGAACGAAGATCTCGGTGGGCTCGTCAAACAGCAGCGACGCGAGGAAGTCGCACTCGAAGGCCTTGAGTACGAGGACGTGGCCGGCGGGCCCGAGCAGCGCGAGACCGAGTTGGCGCCGGTAGGCGACGACCGCCCGGTCGCACAAGTGCGAGAAGCGGCCGTAGTAGACGATTCCGGCCAGGTCCGTGTCGGCGAAGTCGGTCCTCATCCGCAGCGAGAACCGAAACGGCGGCCGCTCATCGGTCGGACCGGCACTCGAAACTTCGCTCATCGCCGCCGCCCGAGCAGAAGCTGATGCTCGCGCTCGTCGAGATCGACGACCCTGAGCGGCTCGACCCCGGACTGGCGCATCCAGCCGCGGTACGTCTGTTCCGAGTAGACCTCACCGGTGGGCGTCGACACCAGCATCATCACGGCGAAATTCGCGGCCTGGGGCGCGCGGCCGAGCATCATCTCCTGGATCGCCATCACGCCCCCATCGGCGAGTGCGTGCGCCGCGCGACCCACCATGGCCGACGCCGTGGAGGCGTCGAACAGATGGAGCACGTTGCCGAGATAGATCGCGTCCCATGGGCCCTCGGGAAGGGCTTCGGTCGCATCGCCGCCGATGGTCGACAGGCCACGCGCGGCGAGATCACCGGCGACCGCGGCAAGCGTGTCGGGCAGGTCGAAGACGGTCACCTTCCATCCCGATGCGGCGAACGCGGAACCGTAGGTGCCCGGCGCTCCGCCGATGTCCAGCAGCCGCCCACCCGGAGGCGGCGACCCCAGCTCCTTGGCGGCGACCGGAGCGCGAGGCGTCGAGATGTGGCGCATCGCCGCCATGAAGCGACGGCGCTGCTCGAGGCCTCCGGAGGACACATCGTCACGACTCGGACCGCCGGCGAGCACCTCATCGAGCGCCAGGTGGTTGCGGATCGCCCGCTCGCCGAGCAGCAGGTCAGCGCCCAGCCCGGCGCCCTCCTCGAGATGCAACGCCTCGCGCCCCTTGGCGGTGAGGGCCAGGCGGTCTCCCCGGCTCTCGAGGTAGGCCTGCTCCTGCAGCGCCCGACCAACGATGCGCACCCCTCGCGCATCGAGGCCGGTGCGCGAGGCGACCTGCGTCGGCGACGAGCCCTCTCCGAAGGCCTCGAGCACCCCGGTCCGCAGCGCCGCGGCGGCAACGAGGATCTCACGCCAATCCTGCCCGGCCTCTGGCGGCATGCGACGAAGGGTATCGATCCCGATCGGCGACGGCTGGTAGGCTCAGCGGCGTGTTGAAGGCACTCTTCGGCTCTCGCAAGAAGGGGGCGGGCCGCGGCCGGCGCAGCAAGTATGCGCCCGCAGCCAGCGATGTGGGCCTCCGCCGGTTCCTGCCGGTCACCTGGCAGCACTGGTACGGCTTCATCCTCTTCAGCCTCGTGGGCGCCGCGGTCGCCGCCGACGGGGTGCGCGCCATAATTCAGGGTCGAGGAGCGGACCCCATCGCCGCGTTCGGGGTGTTGCTGTTGATCCTGTTCGTGATCTACAAGTTCGGGACGACGCGGGTCACGGACAACCCCGAGGGCAGCACTCCCTCATGAGCTTCTACCTGAAGCTCGCAGCCTTCTGCGCTGTCTTCATGGTCATCTTCGGGTTGATCGGCCTGTTGTTCGATGAGCCGGCCCGCATGGCCATTGCCGGGCTCTTGCCCGGCGTTGGCGTGGGATACGGCTTTCTGACGGTGCGTGAACGCGACGCACGGATGCGCGCGCGCAAGGCGGCGCTTGCCGAGGCGCAGGCCGAGGAAGCGGGCATGGACTAACCCGCCTCCCGTGGCGGGTGGGCGTCGGCCAGCGTGCGTATTCGAAGGCTGTCGCAGGCCTGTCACAGAGCCCTCACGAGGCCGGGGAGCGTTCACAGACCCGTCGCGCCATGGTCGGAAACGGCACACAAACTCCGCACGCCTGGCCTAGGCCGAGCGCGCCAGATCCGCCCCGGTCTGCACGCGCCACAGCGCCGCATACAGACCGCCCGCGGAGATCAACTCGTCGTGCGTCCCGGACTCGCTAACGATGCCGCTCTCGATGACGTGGATCCGGTGGGTGCCCCGGACCGTGGATAGCCGGTGGGCGATCACCAGCGTGGTGCGCCCCTTCGAGATGGTCTGCAGCGAGCGCTGAATCGCCATCTCCGTCTCGTTGTCCACCGATGAGGTCGCCTCGTCGAGGATGAGCACCGCCGGATCGCTGAGGATCGCCCGGGCAAGAGCCAGGCGCTGGCGCTGACCGCCTGAGAGCTTCTGGCCGCGCTCGCCGACCACAGTGTCGTAGCCGCGGGGTAGACCCGTGATGAACTCCCGTGCCTCGGCGAGCTCTGCCGCGCGCTCGACGTCCTCCAGCGGCGCATCAGGGCGTCCGTAGGCGATGTTCTCGCGCACGGTGCCGTCGAAGAGGAAGCTGTCCTGGGCGACGAGCCCGGTCGCCCCGCGAAGCTCCTCGAACTGGAGCTCTCCGACCGGCACGCCGTCGAGTCTGATCTCTCCGGACTGGTGCTCGTAGAAGCGAAGCAGCAGCTTGACGAGCGTGCTCTTGCCGGAGCCGGTCAGCCCGACGATGGCATGCGTCTCGCCGGCCGGGACGTCGATGGAGAGACCCCGGATCACCTCAGCGCCACCCGGATAGGCGAAGCGCACGTCTGTGAAGTTGAGCTCGCCCATGACCGGCCGGGGCAGCGTGCGCTCGCCCGGGAGAATCGTCGGCTCCGTCTCGAGGAGATCCAGGATGCGGCGCGTCGAGGCCATCGCGCGCTGGTAGAGGTCGAATGTCTCGCCCAGCCGCGTCAGCGGCCAGAGCAGCCTCTGGGTCATGAAGACGAGCACCGAGTAGAGACCCAGCCGCAACGAGCCATTCAGGGCGGCCCAGCCACCGGCCAGAAGGGTCACGGTGAAGCCGGCGAGGATTGCCATGCGGATCAGGGGCACGAAAGCCGAGGACACCCGGATCGCCTCCCTATTGGCGGCGCGATAGGCATCTGACTGGGCACCGATTCGCTCGACCTCGCCCTTCTCCGCGGTGAACGCCTTGATGGTCGCGATGCCGCCGAGGTTGTTGCTCAGCGAGCCCGAGAGATCGCCGACTCTCGCGCGCACCGCCGTGTACCGCGGCGCGAGCCTGCGCTGATACAGCAGGGTGCCCAAGAGGATGATCGGAATCGGCGCAAACGCGAACAACGCCAGCACCGGCGAGATCGTCACGAAGATGGCGCCGACGACGATCACGTTGACGATCGTGATGATGATGGCGTTCGCTCCGACGTCAAGAAAGCGCTCCAGCTGATTGACGTCGTCGTTGAGGATTGCCAGCAGCCCCCCGGACGAGCGGTCCTCGAAGTAGGCCAAC
>JAOTZF010000139.1 GCA_029861485.1 Thermoleophilia bacterium
GACGTGCTGACCGCCGGGGGATCGATGCGCACTTCGATCGAGAAGGCCCGTCAGGCAGGCGGGGTGGTCGTGGGCGCTCTGGTGCTGGTCGACCGAGGTGAGGGGGGCCGTGAGCCCGTGGAGTCCGACCTCGGCGGCGCGCCGCTGATCTCGCTGTACACCGCACGGGAGCTACTTGACGGCTGAGGGTGGAGCCGGCCCCGGGCCCGCTCGCATCGTGCGGGTCGCTGGGCCCAGCGCGACCACCCTCATCAACGGACGCGAGCGTGAGCTTCGCCTCCCCCCGGGTCTCGAGGGTGGGCCACCGGCCGCAGGCGATCTCGTCGAGGTCAGCGAAGATGGCGGCGGGGTGGCCGCGATCCTCCCGCGCGCGAGCGAGCTGCGCCGTGGCGGTGCGCGCGGCGACCGAGTCATCGCGGCGAACGCCGATCTGATGATCGCGGTGGAGGCAATCGTCGACCCGGAGATCCGCCCGCGATTTCTCGATCGCTATCTGGCCGCCGCGGAGCTCGGGGGCATGGACGCGGCCATCGTGCTCACCAAGGCTGATCTGGAACATGATCCCGTCCCGATTGCGGCGATTCAGAGCCGCTATGAGGGCATCGGCTACCCGGTGCTGAAGGGGGTCTCGTCCGATCCGGTGCTCGCCCGCCGAGTGCTCGACGTGATCGACGGCCGTATCGCCGTGCTCGCCGGCCACTCCGGCGTCGGGAAATCCACGCTCACCACCACTCTCACCGGCATCGAGCGCGCGACGAGCGCCGTCAGCCGGAAGGCGCGGTCTGGTCGGCACACGACGACCGATCCGCGGTTGATTCCGCTGCCGGGCGCGGCGGGCGCGATCATCGACACGGCCGGTGTCCGAACGTTCCATCTCCCGGAGACCGAGCCTGAGCGGCTCGCGCAGGGCTTTCGCGAGATCGCTGAGGTCGCGCACCGCTGTCGCTTCCGCGGCTGCCGTCACAACGGCGAGGACGGCTGCGCGGCGCCCGCTGCTGTCAGCCCGGAGCGGCTAGATTCCTACCGCCGGTTGCTGTCGGGCTCTTGACCTCCATGCTAGCCACACGTAAGTTCGTGCGGCCACGCGCGAACAGTGCAAATTGGATTCAATGTGAAACCCCTTCCGAAGGAACGTATGAGCCGTTTCATCTCCGATTCCGGGCGTCGTGAGCCCACCCGGCGGACCCGGTTCTGGCCGCCCGTCGCGGGTGCTGCCCAGAAGACCGGCTGGGAAGCGCTCGAGAAGCACGTCTCCGGAGGTGGGGGCGCTGCAGGCGATGCAGCGGCCGGCGGTGCCAAGAAGACCGGTTGGGAAGCGCTCGATCAGCACGTCGCCGGCGGCGGCACAAGCGCGCCGGCCGCGGAGGCCGGCGGTACCAAGAAGACCGGCTGGGAAGCGCTCGACAAACACGTCGCCGGGGCGGGCGCCGCGGCTACAGGAGCCGCCGGTGCCGCGGGTGGGGCCGTTGGCGACGCGGCCGGAGCAGCCACGGGGGCAGTCGCAGGCGCCACGGGCAAGGCCACCAAGACCGGTTGGGAGGCGCTCGAGAAGTACGTGCCGAGCAGCGCGAAGAACGCGGCGACCAAGGCCGCCGAGGCTACGGGAGGCGCAGCCGCCGCAACCGCCGAGAAGGCGGGCGACGTCGGTGAGGCCGCCACCGGTGCTGCCAGTAAGGCGGGCGAAGTCATCGGCGACGTCACCGAGGCGACGACCGACGCCGTCACCGGCGCCGCTGGCGAGGTGACCGAGCAGGCCGGCGGTTTCATGAAGTGGCTCAAGGGTCTGTTCGGCGGCGGCGAGAAGTAAGCCGCCTCACGGCTCTCACCTGAAAACGCCGCGCCCACCCGGGCGCGGCAGGTCCACCGGCCATCATGGCGAAGGTCGTCTGTGGTCCACGCCGTCGCCTTGGAGGGCGCAGTGTTCGCGCTGAACTTCTACTCGCCGCTGTTCGTCGATCAGCTCCGGAAGGGGCGCAAGACGGCGACGATTCGCCTTGGCGACAAGACCGGCAAGTACCGCCAAGGGCAGCTGGTTTGGATCACGGTCGGGCATCGCTACGGTCCCCGGCAGAAGATCTTCACGGCAATCATCGACAGCGTCGACGTCAAGCCGATCCGCGAGCTGACTCAGCGCGACATCGAGCGCGACAACCCCGAGTTCCGCCTCGTCGAGGACACGATCCACTTCCTCTCGCACATCTACTCGCGCGAGGTCACCTTGGACGACGCCGTCTCGATCATCCACTTCAGCGAAGTGGTGGAGTTCCCCTCGCTGAAATGACCACCGCGCAACGCGGCGCGCGCGCCGGTGTCCTCCTCGCTGCCGTCGTGAGATAACCGCCCCCGGCAGAGGCCAAGCGTCATCAGCCATGGATGCCCGGGCTCGCACGATCGTCTTCTGGTCGGCGTCGGCGCTCATCGGCGCGGAGACCCTGCTTTTTGGGTTGCTCGTCCCGGCGTTACCGGAGTTCTCCGACAAGCTCGGCCTTTCGGACCCGCAGGCCGCGATCATCTTCGCGCTCTTTCCCGTCGGGCAACTCGCGGCGTCCATCGTCGGTGCAGCTGCACTCGAGCGCGTCGGGCGCCGGCCGGCCATGATCGCCTCGGTCGTGCTGATGGCCGCGGCGACGGTTGGCTTTGCCTTCTCGGACACAGTCGCCATCTTCGCCTTGACCCGCCTGCTGCAGGGCGTGGCCGCGGGTCTGGCCTGGACCGCGGGTCTTGCCGCGATCAGCGACGTGTTCCCCGCGAATCAGCTGGGCTATCGAATGTCCCTCGCCGAGTCGGTCGGCGGCGCGGGTGGAGGACTTGCCGGTCCGGCGGTCGGCGGGATCGCGATAGATCTCATCGGTGTCACCCAGACCTTCCTCTTCGCGGCGATCGTGCCGGTGTTGCTCGCGGTGCCGGTGATCTTCACGCCCGAGACGCGCCGCGCCCGAGCCGGCGAGCCGACCTCGCGCTGGCTGGCGCTACGCAAGATCCTGGCCAAGCCCCGGGCGCAGGTGGGTACCGCCGCCCTCCGCGGCTTCGCCGTGACCCTGGGCCTGCTCGAGCCGTTGCTGCCACTCGACATCGATCGACGACTCGGGCTCTCCGCGACCGTCATCGGGATGCTCTTCGCGACCTTGATCCTGGCCGACCTCATCGCCGCGCCGATCGCCGGCCGCTGGTCGGACAAGCGAGGCCGTATTGGGCCGATGCTGGTGGGCGGCGCGCTGATCGCGGTGGCCCTCCCGCTCACCGCGATCGGGCCGCGGCCGATGCTCTTCACAGCGATGGTCGTGCTCGGAGTCGGACTGGGAGCCATGGGTGCGGGGATCGGGGCCTTGATGACCGAAGCGGCCGACGCCGCCGGCCTCGCCGGTCAGTACGGACTGAGTGCCGGCGTGATCACGGGGCTCTTCGCCCTGGGTGCGCTTGCGGGTCCTGTGCTCGGGGGTCTGGCCCGCACAACCCTGACGTACTCGGCGACCGTGACCCTGCTGGCAGCCGCCGTCGTCGCTGCAACGATCTGGATGACGTCGGCACTCCGAACTGTAGAGCGCCAAAGAGAGTAGGGGAGATCGCGCCTTGGCCCTTGATTTCGCGCAGGGCGCGTGCGAGATTGGCACTCGCTTGCAGAGAGTGCCAAACATGAAAGAGGTGACCATGGACCTAGTCCCTTTGGGTGACCGCGTCATCGTCCGCAGCCTCGAGGCTGAGGACGTAACCAGCAGCGGCATTGTCATTCCCGACACCGCTCAGGAGAAGCCGCAGCGCGGCGAGATCGTCGCCGTCGGCTCCGGTCGTATCGAAGATGGCAAGACGATTCCGCTCGAGGTCTCCGAGGGCGACGTAGTGATCTATGCCAAGTATGGCGGCACCGAGGTGCGCGTCGAAGGCGAGGACCTCCTGGTCCTTCGCGAGTCGGACATCCTGGCGAAGGTGGTGTAACCGTGGCCAAGGAACTCAAGTTTCACGAGGACGCTCGCCGCGCGCTCGAACGTGGGGTCAACACCCTCGCCGACGCGGTGAAGGTCACCCTCGGCCCGAAGGGCCGTTATGTCGTGCTCGACAAGGCGTTTGGGGCTCCCACCATCACCAACGACGGTGTGACGATCGCTCGCGAGATCGATCTCGACGACCCCTTCGAGAACCAGGGCGCGCAGCTGGTACGCGAGGTCGCGACCGCCACGAATGACGTTGCCGGTGACGGAACCACCACGGCCACGCTGCTTGCTCAGGCCATGGTCCGCGCGGGCCTCATGAACGTCGCCGCCGGGGCGAACCCAATGGGTCTGAAGCGTGGCATCGAGGCCGCGGTCGAGGCCGTCGTGGAGGACATCCAGAGCCAGTCGAAGGAGGTCTCCGGCAAGGAGGACATCGCTCGCGTCGCGACGATTTCCGCCCGCGATCGCCAAGTCGGCGACGTCATCTCCGACGCGATCGAGAAGGTCGGCAAGGACGGCGTGGTCAACGTCGAGGAGGGCCAGACCTTCGGCATCGACCTGGAGTTCACCGAGGGCATGCAGTTCGACCGCGGCTACATGAGCCCGTACATGGTCACCGATCAGGACCGCATGGAGGCGGTACTCGAGGACGCCTACGTGCTGATCCACGGCGGCAAGATCTCCGCGGTGCAGGATCTGCTCCCGATCCTCGAGAAGGTGATCCAGTCCGGCAAGAGCCTGCTGATCATCGCCGAGGATGTCGAGGGCGAGGCGCTCGCCACGCTCATCGTCAACAAGATCCGCGGCACCTTCACCGGCATCGCCGTCAAGGCGCCGGGCTTCGGCGATCGCCGCAAGCGCATGATGGAGGACATCGCCATTCTGACCGGTGGTGAGGTCGTCTCCGGCGAGATGGGTCTCAAGCTGGAGAACACCCAGCTCGCTCAGCTCGGTCAGGCGCGCAAGATCGTGGTCGACAAGGACAACACCACGATCATCGACGGCGCCGGCAGTACCGACGAGATCAAGGGCCGGATCAAGCAGATCCGCTCGGAGATCGAGGTCAGCGACAGTGACTTCGATCGCGAGAAGCTGCAGGAGCGGCTCGCCAAGCTCGCCGGCGGTGTCGCGGTAGTGAAGGTCGGGGCCGCCACCGAGACCGAGATGAAGGAGAAGAAGCATCGGGTCGAGGACGCCCTTCAGGCGACCCGCGCGGCGCTGGAGGAAGGCGT
>JAOTZF010000006.1 GCA_029861485.1 Thermoleophilia bacterium
AGTGAGAAGGACCCGGACTGTCGGCTCGCGCGCGAGCTGCATCACCAGTACCGCTGAGGTGTCGTCCAGCAGATGGGCGTCATCGACGTAGATCAGCGTGTCGGCCTCGGTGGAGACGAGCGCGCGCCGCGCCGCCAGCAGCAGGGCCACGGGATCCAAGACGTCGCCGGCGGGAGGGAGGTGCTGTGCGAACGCACCGAGCACCATTCCCGAGGTCGCGCGCGATGCGATCGCCGCGACGACCACGCCGCCCTGCTCGGTCCACCCCTCGGCGAAGTGGCGCGCCAGGCGGGACTTCCCAACCCCGGCCGAGCCGTAGAGCATAACCCCGCGGCCGCTGCTGCTGGCGAGGATCTCCTGTACATGCGCCAGTTCGGTAGCCCGGCCGATCAACGGCCAGGTCATGGGGTCTGCGCGCGGGAGATCATGGCTTGCGGGGGCCTACGGCCACGCTGGCGTGGCCGTAGAGGCGATGTTACGTATACGCCGGCGTAACCCGGAGTCCTAATCTGAGACGGACCTTGAGAGGCCCCACCCGACCAAGCCCCACGAGGTCGACAGTGGGAGGTGTTCCCCAGATGCAGGAAATCGCGATTCTGACCCTTCTGGCAACCGCTGTGCTGCTGGGAGGCGGCGTGGCGTTGTCCTTCCGGTTCATCGAGCTGGCCGCGCGCGTTCCGGTCATCGGCGATGGTTTGGAGTTGGTTGGCGAGCGTGGCGTCGCCGCAAGCGCCATCCTCCGCAGCGGCGGCTGGATCGTCGTTCAGAACCAGCTCTGGCGTGCGGCGCTCGCCGAGGAGGAGTCGCCCCTCGCCGCCGGCACAGCCGTGAATGTGGTCGCGAAACTGGACGGCCTGGTGCTGGTCGTTGAGCCCCTCGAGATACGAGAGGCCGAGGTCGTGGCCTTTCCTGCCCGCGCCACCCCGTTCGGCGACCGAGCGGCCGCCTGAGCGAGAATCGGCCCCCGGCACGCGGCAGGCTTGCGCGGGAGACCAGTGGTGTCTCATTCCGCTCGGCTCGGCACCGCTCGGGCTAAAGCTCCCCGGTGGTCTCGCTGGGAGACTCGCGTAGACGCCCCGCCGGCTCGCGATCGTACTGGTCGTCATCCTCGGCGCGGCCCGTGAACCACACGGCGGCAACCACCGTGATCAGGCCCGCGGCCAGGCCGACCCAGAGCTGCCAGCTGAGCACGGGATTGACCGACGAGAACAGCGTGAAGAGGACGATGACGATGATCGCGGCAGCGAGCGCGATGAGCCGCTGGCGCGGTGCAGCCAAGTGGACTACCCACGGCACTGCCGCGCCAACGATCAGGACCAAAGCGGAGGTCATTCCCACCCCCAGAGGCCACAGGTGCGGTCACATGTGGTCATTTCTCCCTTTCGCCCGGTGAGCTGACAGCTTAGTCTCGCGCACTGCGACGCTCCAACCGCGCCGTCCCGATGCAGTTCATCGGCATCCATCTGATTCAACTCGTGCGCGAGATTGCCTCCCCGCCGCACTCTACGCTCGCGACACTCGACGGCGCCGGGCGCGTCGTGGACGTCCGGAATGCGGCTGACGACGAGGGGATTCTCGGCGCGCTGCCCCCGCCACCGGCGCTCGTCGTGATCGACGCGCCAATCTTCGTTCCGAACACTCGTGGGCGCCGCACCGCCGAGGACATCCTCGCCTGGTGCGACATCAACGTCTTTCCCGCCTCGCGTGAACGGCTCAGCCGCGTCTACGGTGGATTGCGTGGCGAGCGCCTCGCCAGTCGCCTGGACGCCGCGGGATACGCCGTTCAGGAGTCTTACCCCGAGGTCGTGCTGCGCCAGCTCGAGTGGGAGTCAGACCACGAGGGTCAGCCGCCGCTCGCCCTTCGCGACTACCGCGAGGCCTGGATCGCCCTCAGGGGACCCAAGTATGCGAGCAGGCACGGTGAGCTCGGGGCGGCCGGTGCCCGACGGCGGGCCGTCGAACTGCTCGGCATGGAGAAAGGCGACTCGCTCGATCACCCGGGTGCGATCGCTTCCCTGGCATGCGCGTACGCGGGACTGCGCAGCGCGCGGCCGGACCTTGGGGGCACCCTCGTGCTACCGGTCGGAGGCGATCGCGCGATCGTGCTCCCGGCGGGTCCCGAGTTGCTGTCGCGAGCGGCGATTCACCTGGAGCGCCTCAGCGGCGAGTGACACCCACACGCACGATGGTCCACGGGGTGCCCGCGAGCGTCGCCGCGAGATCATCGCCGCCCGAATAGCAGCGATTCTCGATCCAGCGCGCTGCAACCGGCAACTCCACCTCGCTGTCACCGAACGGATACGGATCCAGCGCGCCCGTATCGGGCCCGGCCGGTATGAGTCGGATTGGCACCCCGGCATCGTCATCTTGGTGGCGCGGCACCCGCGGCAGCACCGCTTCGGCGCCACGAGGAAGTCCGGCCCAGAGCAGGAACAGGCTGAGTGCGTCCCATGCCTGAAGCAACCGATACGAGGACCAGGCCCATGGCGCCAGAGGGTCCTCGAGACCGATGCGAGCGCTGAGCCGTTGCTGGCGGCTGAGCTCCTGGGCGATGAACTCTCTCTCGTGGATCGGTCGCTCCTCTCGGGGTGGCGCAGGACCGTCAAGGCCGAGCCGTTTCTCGTATAGCCCACGGCCATGAAGGCTCGCGATCAGCCCCGCGCGATCGCCACGGGCGCAGACCGTCTCGATGCCGGCTGTGTAGAGCGCGATATGCGTCTTTCGATCGAGGTCCGGGAAGTCGACCGGGAGGCCCTGGTCGGACACCTCCGGCCGCTGCTCCCAGGAGCGCCAGCCCTCGTCGTGGAGGCTGGTGGCCTCACGGAGCGGCGCGAAGGGCTCCGGGCGCGCGAATTCCGCCGTTCCCCAGGCGTCCGCCATCAGAGCGCACTGCTCCTGGTGGTCAACCTGGCGCACCAGCAGAATCCGGTCGCCTCGCATCGAGACGATCATCCGCGAGTGGAACTCCTCCGCGCCCGGACGGGGCTACGGTCGTGAGAGAAGGAGATCCGAGCTGACCAATGGACCATCACATGAGACTAGAGGGCACTCGGATGGTGCGGGACCTCGACGAGCACGGCTGGGCGACCTTGGGGCCGACACCATGGCACTGCTGTGCGCTCCCGACGTGTCAGACCCCGAGCGCGGCGATCGCCTGCCTGGCCCGCGTTACAGCGGGCCGCTCTCAAGCAGCCCGACGTCCGCGTCCCCTACCTCAATGAGTGGGCATGCGGCATGCCTGCGATTCACAGGGTCTTCGAGACCTTCTATCGTGACCACGTGACCAACGACGATCTCCTCGCGCCGGCCTTCGCGGGACTGCCCTCGATCAGCCGGCCGTCAACAACGTCTGTGAGCGGCTCAGCTAGCGCACCGACCATTCGTCAACGAGAGCGTCCATCTCGCGGTCCAGGAACCCGTAACCCGAGTTGATCACGACGGCGTTGGCCCCTGTATCCCATGGGCGTCGCGCTTCTATGGGACGGCAGTAGTACAGCTCGTCCGCAGCCCGCGTGGTCGCCACGTAGAAGAGCCGTTCCTCCTCTTCGAGGGTCCCCTCGCTCACCGCCCAGCTCGAGGGAAAGCTTCCGGGCTCGACCTGCAGGATGAAGACCACCGGCCATTCGAGGCCCTTCGCCTGATGGACCGTCGAGAGCGCGACGCGTCGCGCGGGCCCGGAGACATCCTCATCGGCCTCTACCCGCTCGGCGAGCTGGAGATCCGCCAAGAAGCCTCCAAGGTCCTGAGCGCGCGCCGCGAGCTCAGCGAGGCGAGCAAGATCACCCTCCCGATCGCGCCAGTTCGGATAGCTGCGCTCGAGATGGTCCCGATACCACTCCGAGCGGGCCACGAGCAGTACGATTTCATCCGGCTGGCTGGTGCCGGCGATCTCGGCGATCGCAGCGGCGGCGCGTACGGCCGGTCGGCTGCCGCGCTCGGCGGCCGCGTCGATCGCCGAGAAGGGGTCCTCCTCGGCGCAGACCGCATCCCAGAGCGTGGCCACCGTCGCGGCCCCCACACCCGGGAACAGGCGCAAAGCCCGGCGCCAGGCCAACTCATCACGGGGGTTGTGCCGGATCCTGCAGAAGGCCAGCACGTCTTTGACGTGGGCGCTCTCCACGAAGCGCGCGCCGGAGTACAGCTCGAACTCCACGCCTGCTGCGGTCAGGGCCAGCTGCAGGTCGACCGAATGGTGATGAGCCCGATACAGCACGCCGATGTCCCCGGGCTCCCTGCCCTCGTTCAGGACATCGGCGATGCGCTGGGTTACGAAGGCCGCCTCATCGGCCACTGACGCAAGATGGGCCACGACCGGGCGGACGCCGGAGCCGGGACGAGCGGCTCGGAGGCGTCGCTCCCACCGGTTTCCGTTGGGGAGCACCTCCTGCGCCATCGCCACGATCTCGGGAGTGGAGCGGTAGTTGGTCTCGAGCTTGAACGTCCGTACATCGCTCCGGGCGGCAAGGCGCTCGACCACCTTGGGGTCCGCGCCGCGCCACGAGTAGATGGCCTGATCGGGATCGGCCACCGCAACGATGTTGCCCTCAGCACCCAGCAGCTCGACCAGGTCGGCCTGAATCGCATTTGTGTCGTGGAGCTCGTCGACCAGCACCCACCGGTAGCGTCGGCGCAGCTTCTGGGCGACCGCGGGGTAGGATGCGAGGAGGTCTCGGGCGCCCACCAGCAGGTCCGCGTAGTCACAGCCCGAGATCCGGGCTTTGAGGTCCGCGTATGCGGCGGCGATCCGCGTGATCAGCTCCACACGATCCGCAAGCCGGCCGTTCTGTTCCACGACGACCTCGGCGATGGGGCGCTCGCTCTCGGCCGCCAGGCTGAAGTACCCGGCCAGGGTGGCGGGCTTCGGCAGGGAGGGCCGCACGGTCAGGTCGGCCAGTAGACGATCGCGGACCATGGTGATGAGATCCGCCTGATCTTCGGGATCCAGCACGCTGAAATCGGGCGGCAGCCCGATCGCGGCTCCGTGCTCGCGCAGCATCCGGTGGCAGATGCTGTGAAAGGTGCCCGCCATGACGCCAGACAGGTCGGTTCCGCACGCGTCTTGGGCACGCAGGACCATCTCGCGCGCCGCTCGGCGCGTGAACGTGACCAGCACGATCTCGCGCGCGGAGACTCCATGGGCCACCAGGTTGGCAAGCGTGGCGACCAGAGTCCGGGTCTTGCCCGAGCCTGCCGCCGCCAAGATGAGCGTTCGCCCGGTCGCCCCCTGCACGGCGGCGAGTTGCTGAGGATCGAGACCTTCCGCGATGCGCTCCGAGACGTCACCGTGGCGACTCGCCGGGTCGCGTGCCAACCGGTACACGGTGCGCCCGGCCGGGTCGGACCGGAGAGGCGCGCGCGGCTGCTGCCGATCCCGCGCGGCCTTCGCGCGCTCGACATGCGGCAATGTCTGTCCGGCGGTCTGCCAGCGCGGATAGCCCATCGGGCGATTACGCTAGCGATGGGAACGGACGTTCCCCATACGACCTAGATCCGGTAGTCGCTCACCTGTGAGTCGATGTGCAGACCGCACTCGCGCCTGATGCCGTTGAAGCGGGTCTCCTCTGGCGTCATGCCGTCCTCCAGCGGACGGGTGGAGTGCCAATCGCCGATCGAGACGTACCCCCTTTCGAGCAAGGGATGGGCCGGCAGATCGTGGGCCAGCATGTAGCCGGCGACATCCTCGTCGGTCCAGTCCAGGATCGGGTAGAGCTTCAGCGTCTGACCCTGCCGGTCGACCAACTCACGCCGGGCACGCTCCTTCGAGTGGGCCCGCCGCAGTCCGCTGATCCACGCCGCGGCCCGGTGATCGCGGAGCGCGCGGTCCATCGGCTCGACCTTGGTCAGCAGGCTGTACCGTGCGAGGGCGGCCTCATCCCCCTCCCAGAGGCGCCCGTGGACCGCCTCCAGCCGTGCAGCGGTGAGTGTGGGCGCGTAGATCTCCACCTTGACGTCGATCGCCTCACGAAGCCTCTCGAGATACACGTAGGTTTCCGGGAAGTGAAACCCCGTGTCGATGAAGACGACCGGGATCTCGGGCGCGTGCCGAGCTATGAGATGCAGCATCACGGGCGCCTGTGCGCCGGCGCTCGTGGTCGCGATGGCCCGATCCCCGAACCGACGCCCGATCTCGGCGATGCGCCCGCCCGCCTCGAGCGGACCCAGTGCCTCGGCAAGCTCGAGCCCGTCTTGCGCGCCGCCAACGTCGGTTTCTCGGGTGATGGTCGCTCCACATCTCGGCCAGACTCCGTTCTCGCCGGCCAACCCCGCCGGTCTCGGCGGAAAATACCACAAAGGCGTGGGCTTTGTGTCTTTTAGCTGGCGAGGGTGCCGCCGACCAGCAGCGCCCGGAGCCTCAAGAGGCCGATGAGGGTCTTGGCATCGTTGACCTGAGCGATCAGGTTCTCGAGCTCGCCCAGCGGCCACTCCACGACCTCGATCTCCTCCTCCGGGATCGGGGCGACGTCCGAGGGTGAGAGCTCGGTGGCCAGAAAGCAGTGGATGAACTCGGTGAGAATCGCGGGAGCGGTGTAGAAGCCGCCGAGGTCGCGCCAGATTTCCGCCTGACGTCCGACCTCCTCGGCCAGCTCGCGCCGTGCACAGTCGAGCGGATCTTCACCGGGGGCGTCGAGCTTGCCGGCCGGCAACTCGAGCGTGCGCTGCTCTATCGCCTCCCGCGGTTGTCGCACGAGCAGCACGGAGTCGTTCTCCACGGGCACCATGACCACCGCGCCCGGGTGGTCCATGACCTCGCGGCGGACTTGGGTGCCGTCGGCTCTGGCGTAGTGCGACACGCGGAGGTCGACCACCTCGCCGCGGTAGATCCGCTCGGTGCGGACCGGCGGCTCGAGCCGGTCACTCACGCCGTGCGCGCCTGCTCCACGATGGTCACGGTGAGGTCGACCAAGCGCTCGAGCGTGCTGAGGGCGATGCGCTCGCTGTCGGTGTGGATGTCGATCATGTCGTTACAGAGATTGACTGCTGGAAAGCCCCCGCCGACCAGGGCATTCACGTCGGAGCCGCCACCCGCGGTGACGAACCGGGGAGTCGCGCCGATTGCCTCGAGCGCGCGGGATGCCAACACGACCTGCGTGTCGGTTTCCTTCAGCAGGTAGGCGTCGAATTCGCGGTCGACCGCGACCTCGACGTCAACCTCGTGTTCGCTCGCGGCCCATGTCAGGGCATCCAGCATGCTGGTCACCTGCGCGGCCAGGCGAGCGTCGGTGAGGCTGCGTGCCTCGGCCTGAAGGGTGCAGCGCTCGGCCACAACGTTCGTCGCGGAGCCCCCCTCCACGACGCCGACATTGGCGGTCGTCTCCGCGTCGACGCGGCGAAGCGTCATCCGGCCGATTGCCGCGGCCGCGGCCTCAACCGCGCTCCGACCGTCTTCCGGGACGATTCCCGCATGGGCCGGCGTGCCCACGAACGTGGCGGTGATCTTCCGCAGGCTCGGGGCACGTGTGATGATGTCGCCGATCGGCCCAGGGTGGTCGTAGACGAAGCCTGCGCGCGCATGCAGCACCGATGGGTCGAAGGCCGCCGCCCCTTTGAGCCCGATCTCCTCGCAGGGCGTGAAGAGCAGCTCGATCCCGGCGTGCGGCAGGCCCCGATCCTTGATCTGCCGGACCGCCTCCAACATCGCCGCGACGGCGGACTTGTCGTCACCGCCGAGGATCGCCTCGTGGCGGTTGGTGAGCATTCCGTCGACCTGCTCGACCTCGATCGGCGCGCGATTCGGCACCGTATCGAGGTGGGCGGCGAACGCCACGGGGACGCCTCCGTCGACGGTGGCCGGAAAGCGGGCGAGGATGTTGTTGCACCCCGCGCCGATCCGCGCCGCGGCATCGTCCTGCACGACCTCGGCCCCGAGCGCGGAAAGCTCGGAGAGGACCGCGCCGGCAACCGCCCCCTCATGGCGCGAGGGCGACGGGATCTCGCATAGCCGTACGAAGAGCTGCGCGACCGGCAGTGGGGCGATGCCCGACGTGCTCACCGTCGTTGCTCGGCGAGCGGGGCGACCGCGCGCTCGCCCAGGGCGCGTCGGGCGACCGCGCCGACGAACTCACGGAACAGGGGCGCCGGCCGGGTCGGCCGGCTCTTGAACTCGGGGTGGAACTGGCTCGCCACGAACCACGGGTGATCCGGCAGCTCGATCACCTCGACGAGGCGGCCATCGGGCGATGTGCCCCCGGCGACGAGGCCCGCGCGCTCGAGATCCGGACGGAGCGCGGGATTGACCTCATAGCGGTGACGGTGGCGCTCGTAGATGACGGCCTGGCCGTATGCCTCGCTGGTCCTCGTGCCGTCGACCACCGAGACCGGATCGGCGCCCAGTCGCATCGTCCCGCCCAGATCTTCGACCCTGCGCTGCTCGGGCAGCAGATCGATCACCGGGAAGGGCGTCTCGAGGTCGAACTCGCTCGAGTTGGCGCCCTGCATTCCGCACACGTTGCGGGCGAACTCGACCACAGCGATCTGCATGCCGAGGCACACCCCCAGATAGGGGACCTTCTCGGTGCGCGCGTAGCGCGCCGCGGCGATCTTCCCCTCGATGCCGCGACTCCCGAAGCCTCCCGGCACGAGGACCCCGTCCGCGCTCGACAGCCGCTCCACCAGATCGGGTGCATCGGCGTCGATCCAGAGGATCTCCAGCTCGACCCCGTGGTGAATGGCGGAGTGCTTCAGCGCCTCGACGACCGAGAGGTATGCGTCGTGCAGCTGGACGTACTTGCCGACGAGCGCGATCCGCACCCGCCCGGAGCAGCTCTGAATCCGCGCGACGAGGTCCTCCCACTCACGGAGGTCGGCCGCGGGGCAATCGAGCCCGAGCCGCTTGCAGACCTCTTCATCGAAACCCTCGGCCGCGAGCCCTAGGGGCACCATGTAGATGTCCGGGGCGTCGATCGCAGGCACCACCGACGAGCTCGGGATGCCGCCGTAGAGGGCGATCTTGTCGCGGACCTCCTTGGTGATGTCTCGGTCTGCGCGCAGTACGATCAGGTCCGGCTCGATGCCAATGCGCCGTAGCTCGTTCACCGAGTGCTGGGTGGTCTTGCTCTTCAGCTCGCCGGCCACGTCGAGAAACGGCACAAGCGTGACGTGCACGAACGCCACGTTCTGGCGGCCGTGATCGTTGCGCATCTGCCGGATCGCCTCGAGGAACGGCAGCGACTCGATGTCGCCGACGGTGCCGCCGACCTCGACGATGATCACCTCGCCGTTGGAGGCCGTCGCCGCTTGCCGGATGCGCGACTTGATCTCATCGGTGACATGGGGAATCACCTGCACGGTGGCCCCCAGGTAGTCGCCGCGGCGCTCACGTTTGATCACCGTGTCGTAGACCGCGCCGGTGGTGACGTTCGAGATTCGACTGAGATTCTGGTCGATGAAGCGCTCATAGTGACCGAGGTCGAGATCGGTCTCGGCGCCGTCCTCGGTGACGAACACCTCGCCGTGCTGGAACGGGCTCATGGTGCCGGGGTCGACGTTCAGGTAGGGGTCGCACTTCTGGAGCGAGACCCTGACACCTCGGGCGGCGAGGAGGGTGCCGAGGGAGGCGGCCGTGATGCCCTTGCCGAGCCCCGATACGACGCCCCCCGTCACGAAGACGTACTTCACGTCATCCGGCACGCGCAACCTCCTGTCGAAAGACTGACGCGGGCAAGGATAGACGCTTCGCCCGTCGGCTCACCCCCGACGGGCGAGCAACTCCTTGGCATGGCGTCGGGCCCCGGCATCCTCGGGCTCGGCGCCGAGCATCCGGCAGAGCTCGCGGATCAGCTCGTCGCCCTGGACCGGCTCAATCGACGTCGTCGCGATCCCTTCGGGGTCCTCGTCCTTGACCAGGCGGTAGTGGCGCTCGGCGAGCGCCGCAACCTGCGGGAGGTGGGTGATCACGATGACCTGGTGAGTCTCCGCCAGATCGGCCAGACGTTGGGCCACCGCGCTCGCCGTGACACCGCCGATGCCGGCGTCGACCTCGTCGAAGATCCACGCCCCGGCCTCGGCCGCGCGCGCCGCGACGCCATGCAGGGCGAGCAAGACCCGCGAGAGCTCGCCGCCGGACGCGCTCTCGGCCAGTCGCGTCTCGGGCAGTCCCGGGTTGGCCTGAAGCCACATCTCGCACGCCAAAGCCGGCGGGTCTCCGCCGTCCTCCTCGAGCGCGATGCGGAACTTTGCCGACCCCATTGCGAGGTCGGCGAGCTCCTCGGCCACCCGTGCGGCGAGCGCGTCGGCAGCCGAGGTCCTGAGCCCACTGACGGCGGCCGCGACTTCGGCGGCCTCGGCATGGATCTGCGCCCGCCGGGCCATCAACTCCTGCTCACCCTCGGCCGATGCTTCCAGCGTCGCGAGGCGGGACCTGGCGTCCTGCAGCCGGGACAGCACGGCCTCGACGCCCGGCCCGTACCTCCGCTCCAGGTCGGAGTACTCGCCGAGCCTCTGCTCGACGGCGTCCAGGCGTCCTGGCTCGGCCTCCAGGGTGTCCAGGTAGATGCGAAGCGTGATCGCAGCCTCCTGCAGGCCGGCCTGCGCAGAGCGGAGCTCGGAGGCGGGCGCGCGCAGCTCGGCATCGACATCGGTGAGCGCGTCGAGGTCGCGCGCCACGGTCCCAACCACCTCCAGTGCGCCTCCCTCCCCGGCCGTCGGCGACAATGCCTCCGCGGCCTTGGACGCCGCCGCGAACAGCCGCTCCACGTTCCGGAGTCGCTCCCGTTCGGCGATCAGCGCCTCCTTCTCCGCGGGATCGAGGCAACCTGCCTCGACCTCTGAGACCGTGGCCGCCAAGCGTTCTCGCTCGAGCTCCACGTCTGCCTGGCGGTCTCTGCCCCTGGCCAGGGTAGCGTCGACGTCCGCGAGCTCGCGCCGCAGCCGGCGCAGCCGGCGAGCGCGCTCCTGCGCGTCCTTGCCCGCGAACGCATCCAGAATCGTGAGCTGAGCCGCCGGAGAAACCAGTCGGCGATGCTCGTGCTGGCCCGAGAAGCGCATCGCGACGCGCGCAATCGACGCCACGCCGGCCGTCGCTGCGACCTGGCCGTCGAGCAGGGCCCGTGCCCGGCCCTCGGCGGGCACGCGGCGACCGATCACCACCTCGGTCTCATCGTCCACGAGCTCTCGGAGATCCCGCGCCGGATCATCGGCGGGCAGATCGTCCCAGAAGCCGTCGGGCAGTGCGAGGGTCGCTTGCACCAGCGCTTGCCGCGCACCGGGGCGCACGGCGTCCTTGTCGACGTCTCCCCCGATGAGGAGCTCGAGCGCATGGGCCAGGACCGTCTTGCCCGCGCCCGTCTCGCCGGTGATCGCAGTGAGGCCGGGGGCAGGCTCGAGCTCGGCCCCCGCGATGACCACGAGGTCGCGCACCTCGATGGCGCGAATCATGCGGCCCGGCAGCTCACTCTCGACCGAACTTCTGTCGGTAGCGCCGGAAGAAGTTGGCCTCCGGGAAGGTAGCCAGATGCACGTCGGCACCAGAGAGCTCCACGGCGATCGAGCGGCCCGGCGCGAGCTCACCGATCTTGATGCCGTCGACGAGCATGTCGCACGCCCCGACGCGTGCGCTGTTGGTCACGAGCAACGTCTCGTCCGGCGCGACGATCAAGGGCCGTGTGTCGAGGTGGTGAGCGGCGATGAACGAGACGACGAACGCCCGCACCCGCCACGACACTATCGGGCCCCCGGCCGCGAGGTTGTATGCGGTCGAGCCGACCGGCGTCGAGCAGATGATGCCGTCCGCCCGCACAGTGGCGACCTTCTCGCCGTCTACCGAGTAGGTGAGGTCGGCCATCCGGCTGTCGCCCCCGCGAAGCAGCGCGAGATCGTTGACGGCGCTCACCTTGCCGTCGCTCCACTCAACCCGCAGCGACGGCAGCCCCATGATGACGTAGTCGCCGCTGAGGGCACGGCGAAGGCCACGTTGGAGGTCCGACTGCTCGATGGAGGCCAAGAACCCGACCCGGCCGTAGTTGACTCCGAGCACTGGCGCCCCGGAGCCGGCTTCCCGAGCGAGCGCGCGGAGGATGCTTCCATCGCCCCCGAGCACGAGGATCAGGTCACTGCCGTCGGACCTCATAGTGAGCCCATCGCTCCTTTGATTTGCAGACAGGCTCGGATGCTTCACCGCCTCAGCCGCCGGCACGACCACCTCGGCGCCGACGTCGTCGACGATGGAGAGGATCCTCGGCAGCGCGGCGGATGTGATCTCCGGCGCGCGATGGGTCAGCAGGAGCACGCGCTCGACCCGAGCGCGTGCCGCGCCAATCAGGATCGGGCGTGAGGCGTCGGCGCCACTCATGCAGGCTGTAGTCCCGCGCCGACCGCGGCGTCGATCGCCTCGTCCAGTTGCGCCATCGCCAGTCCCGGCCGATCGGCCGCCAGGAGGAAGATCTCGCGGTTGCCCTTGGGCCCCGGGAGCCCGCTGTCGAGGACACCGTGGACACCGCCTCCTGCCTCGAGGACGGCGCGAGCCACCCGTCGCACCGCGTCTACGCGCAGACGCGCATCGCGCACCACTCCGCCGGCATCGACTGCCTCGGGCTCGAGCTCGAACTGGGGCTTGACCATGATCAGCGCGCGCCACTGTTCGGCGAGGCAGGCCCGCACCGCCGGCCACACGATGCGCGATCCGATGAATGAGACGTCCATGGTCACGAGATCGGGCCGCCATGGGAGATCGTCGGGCTTCAGAGTGCGGGCGTTCACCCGTTCCATCGTGGTGACCCGAGCGTCGTTGCGAAGCCCCCAGTCGAGCTGGCCGTAGCCTACGTCGAGCGCGATCACCCTCCGAGCTCCGCGCTGCAGCAGGCAGTCGGTGAATCCACCGGTGGAGGCCCCCACGTCAAGCGCGCTCGCTCCGGTCACATCCACGTCCAGCCCGTCGAGCGCCGTCGCCAGTTTCTGCCCTGCTCGCGAGACGAACTCCCGCCCGGGAAGCACCTCGATTTCCGCCGCTTCGTCGACCTGAGCCCCTGACTTCTCAGCCGGGCGACCGTCAACCCGAACGCGGCCGGCCATCACGGCGGCCTGCGCACGGGCCCGACTCGCGGCGAGGCCGCGCTCGACAAGGGTCACGTCAAGTCGACTTCGCGCCACCCCGGGATGATAGCCACGGCCACGACGCGGATTCCGGGTTATCGACAGTCTCACGCACAATGACGGGCACGCTTCGGCACGACTCGATGCCGACACGTGCCGAAGCGTGCCCGCCTCTACCAGCTCAGGCGCTGATGACGGCGTCGGCGCCCTGCGTCAGCGCCGCGACCGTCATCGTGGCGACCTGCTCGGCCGTGAGGCCGGCCTCCTCGAGCAACGCACCCCGCCCGCCTTGCTCGATGAAGCAGTCGGGCAGGCCGATGCACAGAACGCCGGCGCGCGTGCCGGCGAGCTCTTCCAGGACGGCGCTGCCGAAGCCCCCCTGCAGCATGTGGTCCTCGATGGTGACGATGAGGTCGTGCTCTCGGGCGAGATCGTGCATGAGCGCCGCATCGAGCGGCTTGCAGAAGCGGGCGTTGACGACCGTCGGCCGCTCGCCGGTGACCGCCTCGATCATCGGGGCCGCGTCGAGAGCGAGTGCCGCGCCGTATCCGTAACCGACGAGCGCCACGACGTTCCCTGACTCCAGGATCTCGCCGCGCCCGATCTGCAGCTTGGTCGGCGTCTCCGGGACGGGCGTTCCGCGCCCGGCGCCGCGTGGATACCGCAGGGCGACGGGCGCATCGATTCGGAGCGCAGTGTGCAGCATGTCGACGAGCTCGGCCTCGTCCTTCGGCGCCATCAGGGTGAGCCCGGGGATTGGGCGAAGGTACGCGAGGTCGAACACGCCGTGGTGTGTTGCGCCGTCTGCCCCCACCAGACCACCACGGTCGATCGCGAGGACCACCGGCAGCTGCTGGATCGCGATGTCATGGATGATCGGGTCGAAGGCGCGTTGGAGGAAGGTCGAGTAGATCGCACAGACCGGCCGCTTCCCGGCGATGGCCAGGCCACCTGCGAAGACGACCGCGTGCTGCTCGGCGATCCCCACGTCGTACGTGCGCTCGGGGTAGCGCTCCATCAGCTGGTCGAGGCCGGTGCCCTTGAGCATGGCCGCCGTGATGCCGACCACTTCTGAGTTCTGCTCGGCCTCGCGCAGCAGCGCCCGGCCGAACACGGACGTGTAGGTCGGCGGCCCACCCGACGACGACTCCGCCTTGCCGGATTCCGGCTCGAAAGGAGTCGCGCCGTGCATCGCCTCGGTGTCGGCCTCTGCCGGCGCATAGCCCTTGCCTTTGACCGTCTTGGCATGGATCAGCACGGGCCGCCCCATGCGCACGGCGAGCCGCAGCGCGCCGCGCATGGCGCCGACGTCGTGGCCGTCGACCGGCCCGATGTACGCGAAGCCGAGCGCCTCGAACAGATGCCCTGGGCTGAAGAAGGCTTTGGTCGCGTCCTTCATCGCGCCGCCGAGGTCACTGACACCGGGGATGCGGGCGAGCCCACGCTCGAGCTCCCCGCGAACCTTGCTGAGGGTCTTGTCGTAGCGAACCCTCTGGAACATCGTCGAGAGAGCGCCGACGTTCTTGCTGATGCTCATGCCGTTGTCGTTCAGAACAACCGTGATCGGCGAGCCCAGCGCCCCCGCGTGGTTCAGTCCCTCGTAGGCCATGCCCCCGGTGAGGGCGCCATCGCCGATCACACAGACCACGTGGCCGGTACGCGCACCGCTCAGTCGCTGCGCCTCGGCAAGGCCGGTTGCATACGAGATGGACGTGCTGGCGTGCCCAGCGCCGATGACGTCGTGCTCGCTCTCGGCACGGCGAAGGAACCCTGAGAGCCCCCGATGCTGCCGCAAGGTCTCGAACTCGGCCAGGCGACCGGTCAGGAGCTTGTGGCCGTACGCCTGGTGTCCCACATCCCAGATCAGCTTGTCGCGGGGAGACTCCAGCTCGGCGTGGAGTGCGATCGTAAGCTCGATCGTGCCGAGGCTCGCACCCAGGTGTCCGCCGGTCTTCGAGACGGTATCGACGATCGCACGCCGCATCTCGCCGGCGAGCAGCTCCAGCTGCTCATCGCCGAGGGCGTGGACATCGGCGGGCTCGGTGATGCCCGACAGCAACGGATAGGCGGGATCGCTGTGAGTCACCGCGTCAATGCTATTGGCACGCTGGCTCGCGCGGAGTGGGCCGGGTGTCCTCTTCAGGACTCCGCCCGCTCTCGCATCGCGGCAGGGACCAGCTCGCCGATGCGCGCCGACAGCGACGCAATCCGCGTAACCAAGTCCGCCGCCTCGGCGTCGACGACGCCACCCTGCTCGAGGTCGCGTACGGCGCTCTCCAACTCCACGATGGCCGTCTCCAGCTGGTCTCGAGCCCCTGGCATCAGGCGCGCGTGGCCTCCTCTTCGGTCAGTCGGCCGAGGATGCCGTTCACGAGGCTCGCCGCCTCGGGCTGGCAGTACCGCTTTGCGAGGCGCACGGCCTCGTCGATCGCCACCGCGTCGGGGATGTCATCGGAATGACGAAGCTCCAGGGCCGCGACGCGGAGGATGTTCCGCTCCAGCGGCGCGAGGCGATCGACCGTCCAGCCGATCGCCGCCCCCCCGATCAGCCCGTCGAGCTCGTCGCGGTGTGCGTCGACTCCTTCGAGCAGCGACCGAGTGAAGGCGCTCACGACGGTGCCGCCGCGCTCGACGTTTGCGATCAGCTCCGGGAGCGCGAGTTCGGTGACGTCTCGCTGATACAGCAGGATCACCGCTTGGCGACGCGCACTACGTCGGCTCTGGCCGGTGTGCGCGGCATCTTCTGAGACCGGTTCGGCGATCATCATCCTGTGCCGAGGGCCGGCAACTCGGCCTTGGCGTCGTCCAGATACGCCGTCGTATAGCGGCCCGCCCGAAAGCGTGCCTCGAGCATTATCTCGCCTAACAAGGGAATCGTCGTCGCCACGCCGTCTATCACTGACTCCTCCAGAGCGCGGGCCATGCGGTTGATCGCCTTGTCGCGATCGGGAGCCCACACGCATAGCTTCGCGATGAGGGAATCGTAGTACGGCGGAATGGTGGCTCCGGGAATGCAGTATGTATCGACGCGAACTCCTGGCCCCTGAGCCATCACGAAACCCTCGAGCCGGCCGGCGGCCGGGCGGAAGCCGTGAGAGGGGTCCTCTGCGTTGACCCGGCACTCGATCGCCGCACCGCGCACCTCGGCTCGCCCGGTCACGCTGAGCAGCTTTCCGTCGGCGACTCGAAGCTGCTCCTCCACGAGGTCGAGGCCGGTGACGAGCTCCGTGACCGGATGCTCGACTTGCAGCCGCGCGTTCAGCTCGAGGAAGAAGAAGTTCCCGGCATCGTCGACGAGGAACTCGAGGGTGCCCGCACTGCGGTAGCCCCAAGCAATGCAGGCGGCCGCGCAGGCGGCGTGCATCGACTCCCGAGTCTCCTCCGGCAGGTTGGGCGCGGGAGCCTCCTCGATCAGCTTCTGATGCCGTCGTTGGATCGAGCACTCGCGGTCTCCCGCGATGAGCACGCCCCCGAGGCCGTCGGCCATCACCTGGACCTCGATGTGGCGCGCGCCCTCGAGCAGGCGCTCAACGTAGATTCCACCGTGGCCGAACGACGCGATGGCCTCTTGCTGGGCGACCCCGAACGCGTCCGCGAGTTCCTCCGCTCGGTCCACCCGCCGCATTCCACGGCCACCGCCCCCGGCTGCGGCCTTCAGGAGCACCGGGAAGCCGGCCCGCTCCGCGGCTTCAGTCGCCGCACCGACGTCCTCGACCGGACCGTCAGAGCCCTCCAGCACCGGCAGCCCTGCCTCTTTGGCGGCTCGCTTGGCCTGCACCTTGTCGCCCATCCGGCGCATCACGTCCGGCGGCGGGCCGACGAAGTAGATGTCGTTGGCCGCGCACTCCTCGGCGAAGACGGGGTTCTCAGAGAGAAAACCGTACCCGGGGTGCACCGCCGTGCAGCCCGTGATCTCGGCCGCGCCGATCACATTGACGACGTTGAGATACGACGCCCCCGGGGCTGGCGGGCCGATGCAGACCGCCTCGTCGGCCAGGCGCACTGCGAGAGTTGCGGCATCGGCCGTAGAGTAGACTGCGACCGTGGGGATGCCCATCTCCCGTGCGGTGCGAATCACTCGCACCGCGATCTCGCCGCGGTTGGCGACGAGGAGCTTCACGGTTCGATCAGGAACAGGAGTTGGCCGAACTCGACGGGCTGCTCGTTGTCGACGACGATCTGCCGGACCACGCCGTCGGTCTCCGCCACGATCTCGTTGAAGAGCTTCATGGCCTCCACGAGGCACAGCACGTCGCCCTCCGAAACCCGCGAGCCCTCGCTGACGAAGGGATCGGCATCGGGCGATGGCGTACGGTAGAAGGTGCCCACGATCGGGCTCTCCACCCGCACGAGGTCGTCGTCGGGTTGGCCACCCCCGGCGGCGGTGCCGGGCCCCTCGGAGCGGGCGGCCGGAGCTCCGGCGCGGCGCACGGTTACCCGGGCGCCGGCGATTTCGACGGTGACCTCGGAGTTGCCGGATCCCTCGACGACATCGACCATGGTCTCGATGAGATCGCGGTCGACTCCTACACTGGGAGGAGCCTCGATGGTCTCGCCACGGAGCGACTGCCGGCGACGCATGAGCCCCTCGGCGTCCTCCCCGAACTGCGCGAGCAGCAGCAGGTCTTCCTCGCTGGCCCCCTCGGGGCCGTCGATTGCGATGGCGGCCAGCGTCGGCGGCTCGGGCGGCTGTTCGATGCCGCTTTCCTGGGCCACGGCCAGCACAGCATCGTCGATGGGGCCCCGTAGCTCGCCCAGATGCCCAAGCGCGGCGTGCGCGAGAGTCGCCTCGATTTCGGTCCAGCGCTCCCCGCGGATCACGTGCTGCGCGGCCTGGGCGACGATCGCCTCGGCGATCGGGTGCGACAGGATCAGTCCGCCGACCTCCCGGCAGATCTCCCCCGCCTCGTCGACGGCCTCCACGACCTTGTGCGCGAGGCCGTACCGGCTGAGCCGCCAGACCAGCGCGGCCTCGAGGTCGGGCGGCAGGCCGACCGCGGCCCCGTACACGGCCGACGCGGCTTGGCGCAGGCGGTCCGGCGGAATCATCGGCGTGACCTCTCGGGCCGCCCGGTCGACGTCGGCGCGCGTCACGGCGAGGCGCCGCCCCCCTGACTCCAGGCCGGCGCGCAAGCTCCCAGTCGACGGCCGAGCGGCGACCAATGCCACCGGACCGGCCGAGGCCTGAACGGCCGAGGCGCCGGCCTCCGCCGCGGCGACGGCCAGCAGCAGGGCGAGCCCGCCGGCGGCCTGGACCTGGATCTCGACGGGCAGCGACGTCGCCGAGGCCACCTGCGAGACCAGGGCGGCGAGCGCGCCCGGCCCGAGATGACCCGCCCTGTCGGCGACGCATATGGCCTCGGCTCCGGGCAGGCCCGCAAGCGCGACGGCCTCGTCGATCCACAGCCGATCCCCGGGCTCGGGCGTCGGGCCGACGATGAGGGTCGGCACGAAGCGGACCCCGTGCTCCGTGGCGGCCTCGGCCGTGATCTCCAGGGCCGCAGCATCGTTGACCGCCGCCACACCCCGTATGCGCTTCACGCCACTGTCGGCAGCCCCGAATATGAATCGGCGCACGACATCCTCGGCCAGGGGCTCCGGACCCCACGCGCTGCGACCGACCGTGACGATTCCGATGGGCACGCCGTCGGCCTCGCGAATGATCGCCCGAAGGCGATCCCAGGGGCTCTCGGACCGAATCCGCAGTGCAGCGCCCGCGCAACCGGAGTCCATTGCCTCCATGACGGCGGGGCGACAGGGTGCGACTGCTGCGGCGGCCGCGGCCAGGTCCTCGGTAGCGACGGCAGAGCCCCACGGCGGCGACGCCAGGTCGCGGAGCGTTGTGTCGATGTAGTGGACCGCCTCGCTCATGCCCGGGTCACGTACTCGCGGCTGCGCGTGTCGATACGGATGCGATCCCCCTCGTTGACGAAAAGCGGCACGTTGACGCCGGCGCCGGTCTCGACCTCGGCCGGCTTGGTCACGTTCGAGACCGTGTCCCCCTTCACTCCTGGATCGGTGCGGACGACCGTCAGCTCCACGAAGTTC
>JAOTZF010000140.1 GCA_029861485.1 Thermoleophilia bacterium
ACAGGTACGACTTGCCAGTCTCGACGGGCTCGACGCTTGCGATGGGGGTCGATACGACTGCCGGCGCGTTGGCAGCCGTGATCGTGGACTCCAGCCAGGTCGTGTCGGTGACCTGATGGAGGGTGAGGTCGTCGCCTGTCGACTGAGCGTAGACGCGCACCGAGGCGGAGTCGCCGGGCTGATATCCCGTCACGTCGAACTTGACGAACGAGGTCCGCAAGGGTGTGCTGTCGACTCGGAGGAACGCCCGCGACCCGTAGTTGGAGGTGGGGCGTGAGTCATCGACGTAGGAGTCGTCGACCGGAGTGAGTAGGAGCGCGGTCGCGTCGGAGGCGTTTGCGCCTGCCAGCGAGGCGGCGAGCAGGAGGGCGATGAGCAGAACCGAGAGTCGGCGTCGAGAGTCGGCGCCTCGCCTCGATTCGTCACGATTCAGCACTCTCTGCGGATCCGGGCCTCGGCGGCCGAGCACGCATCCCCTGGCAACAGACGAAACTTCCACGATCTTTGCCTCCCAGTCACCAGAAGGCCGCCCTCCTGTTACATGGAAAAGATACAAGCCCCTAAGAGCTACCCCATTGGAGGTTGACGGTATCGGTAGTAAGCGGTAGGCGAAGGTTCACTGGGCGGGTGCGCGACGCAGTTCGCAGCGCAACCGCACCGTGATTGGGCCCTGCGCGGCGCGGACGCCGCGGTAGCGGGTTCGGGGAATCGCCAGATCGCTCGAAAGGACGCGTGCTCACGTGATCAGACGCCCAGCTGGACTGGTTCGCTCTCGCGCAGCGCGCGGGCTAGCCTGGGGCCTCGTCATCCTCGCCGTGATCCTCGTCGGAGCATTCTTTGCTCGCCAAGGTTCGCCCTCGGCCGCGGCGGGCATCTCCCCGCAGGAGGCCACGGCCACGACCCCCCAAGCGTCCGGTGTGAGCGCGATTCGCTTCACGGCCGGGGGTGACGTGGGGACCACCTCCGCATCGGACGCGAGCTGGCAGAAGGTCGCGGACTTCGGCGGTGATTTCCACCTGCTGCTGGGGGACCTCTCGTACAGCGATATCGAGCCTGAAGATGCATGGTGCGCTGATGTCATCAGCAAGGTCGGAGCGGGTGTTCCAATCCAACTCGTGTCGGGTAATCACGAGGATGATGGATCGGATGATGGCCACATCAATAACTTCGCAGCGTGTCTACCCGACCGTATGAACTCGACCGGCATCTATGCGGCCGAGTACTACTTCGACGTGGGGACTGAGGCCCGGGTAATCATGATCGCGCCGGACTTGACGATTGACGGCGAAGACTACGACTACGAAGTGGGTAATCCTCATTACGACTGGCTCGCTGCCGCGATCGATGGCGCCAGGGCAGCCGGCGTCGAGTGGATCGTGGTCGGCATGCACAAGACCTGCATCACCGCCGGGAACAAGTCGTGCGAGATCGGTCCAGATCTGATGGATCTCCTGATCGACCGTCGCGTCGACCTCGTACTGCAAGGGCACGATCACGACTACCAGCGCTCCAAGCAGTTGACGTGCGCCGAGGTTGACGTGTTCGTTGCCTCGTGTGTCGCCGACGATGGTGCCGACGATGCGTACGCCAAGGGTCGCGGCACGGTATTCGTCATCGCCGGCAACTTCGGCGGGTCGGGATTCACCGGAATCGACCGCAGCGATCCCGAATTTGCATACATGGCCGCCGCGATGGGCGATGGCGACGATCCCTCCGGCCGCGGACTGCTGCAAATCGAGATCGACAGCGGCGGTCTGCGCCTGGAGTTCGTCGGCTCGACCACCGACTACTCGGACGGCTTCGTCATCGGGCCATCCGCCACCGCGGGCACGGCCAACTGCAGCGCGGTGCCTGCCCGCGGGGTGCCCAGTGAAGTCAGGGCGCCCGCGGCGATCAGTCGGGGCTATCTCAAGGCCAACCAACGCATCGGCTCGGCCACGGTGCGCCGGGCGAACGGGATCGACAGGTGGCTCAATGCCGGCATCCTCGACGGCGATCTGTGCGGGGGCAGCCTCGAGCCGGCAGATCTGGACTCCAACGTAACCGTCACCAGCGGACCGCTCGGCCCGACCCCGCCTCGCGCGAATCCGCGGACGGTCGCCATCGCCCCCGCCTCACAGCGCAATGCCGCCTTCAGTGCCACGGCGATCCAGATGTGCATCAACCAGCGCATCTACCAGACCGGCATCGCACGGGCCAACGCGCTCAAGGCGCGCCTCGCGGGCCGTCTGACCGGCGGAGACGTGGTCGACGGCACACTGACCCGGGGGCGGCTCGGGCGAGACGTGACGATCACCGCGGCCAGCGCGCCCCCGAGCCTGCCGGCGGCGTCCAGGACCAAGGTGACGGCACCAGCTCGCCAGGGCTGCGGCAAGGTCAAGTTCACCGGCGCGCAGGCGGCGGTCAACCGCCGGATCGCCATCGCCTCGGTGGTGCGCATCAACGAGACGCTGGATCAGCTGTCCGCCGGCCTCACGGGTGAGAACTTCAAGGACGGCACGATCACGAAGGTCGACTTCGCGCCCGGCGTGACGCCCTAGAAGGTCCGCACCCCGCCCAGCCGGCAAGAGGCTCGGTGGCTCACGACGGCCGTCGCCCGAACCCGCGCAGGAGCTGCTCGCTCGCGTTCTCCGCAGCCTCTCGCCGCGAATGATGCGCGAGGGTCGATCGCCTTCTGGTGGCCAGTCGCGTAGCCCGCTTAGGGCGTCGAGGCAGCCGCCGGAGAATCGAGCCGAGCAATCACCCTTTGCGCAATCGACCGCACCTGCGGCCGGTCACGGCTACGGGCGATGAGGGTGATCAGCTGGCAGCGTTCCGGAAACGTTGGCTCCTCCCACTGCGCGACCCCGACTGGCGCGCGCGATTGCAGGGCGCCGCCGCTCAACAGCGCGACCCGCCGACCCAGTACGCCGACCTCGACGCGCTCGAGGTCGAGGTCCTCCAGGGCGTCCAGGGCGTCATATCCGACGTGGGCCGAGATCGCGTCCACCCCGGTGCCATAGTCGGTCGAATGCCCTTGTACGCGCCCACCGAGATTGCGGAGCGTCCGGTTCCGCGGCTCAAAGCCCGCCGCGGCGAGATTCGCGCGAGGGCAAACGCGGTAGCCGGCCGGCCCTGGAGCCGGCTCCACGGTAACGCTGTCGCCGCTGGCCTGAGATCGACCCCACTCCACGACGGCGGCGATGCCGACGGCTAGCGCAAGGAGCGGCACCAGTACGGCGAGCAGCCTCACCCGAGCGGCGCTCGTAGTGTGGCGAGCCCCGCTCCGCTTCGGAAGTTGTCCGAGCCGCCGCGGATCGGGCACCAGCCGGGCAACACATGAACCGCCGCTCGCCCGTCGGGCGAGCGGACCGTCCCGGAGGCGACGAGGCCCAGGTCTCTGCCCCGGACGCCGGCGACGCGCCCAGAGCTCGTACGAACCGATCGCGAGCCATCCATCCGCGGAGATCGCACGCGCGATCCGGCAGCGTGCGCCGAGAAGGTGCCAGCGCAACGGAGGCCCAGACCCTTCCAAGCACGGCGGTCGACGCTGCCGATAGCGGCCCGTCTTCGACTCGAGTTCTCAACGCCAATCTTAATGAAATCATCGTATCAACCACCATGAGCGGGCTCGCGCGGCCGCCCGAGGGCGGGGCACGCACCCCGGGTAGTCCGCACGGCCCGGCCGCAGTGATCCGCATGGCTTTCCCGCATAGCGCCGGAAGCGGAGACGCAAAATGCGGAGATTGGCTGCTACAAGCCGCAGTTGTGCTCATGGCGCTCAAGCCCGCTCCCGGCGATGCCGAGCGTGTAACCATGGGGCCGAGGAACTTCACACAGGGGTAACGGCACCGATCACGAAGAGCCCTTAGGCTTGTGGCAATGGAAAGGGACATAATGGGTTCGCGCCCGATCTCCCCCGATATCGGATTCCGCATCTGGCTTCTCGTGGTGCTCCTCGCGCACGCCGTGGCCCTGCTTGCGCTAGCAGAGGGAGTCTGGTTCACAGCTGCCGTCGCCGTGAGCGTCGGCCAGGCTGCCTTGGTCGCGCTGCTCCTGCGTCGACGTGAGCCCGCGCCGACGCCGGTCTTCGTCGACAAACAGCCGGCGCTTCGCTCCCGCGCTCCGCGGTTCGACCGTCGCGCCTCCAGGGTGCGCGCCGACAGCTGGCTACTCGCCCAGCATCTCCTCGAGGGAAGACCCTCCGGCGGGGCCGATACCCCCCTCAGCGGCGCACGCGGCTTCGCCGTACTCAGCCAGAGCAGCGTGGTTCCTCTCGAGCGCTTCGACACCCTCGACGAGGCGGAGGCCGCGCTGGCGGGCGTGCGACGGCACGCGCCGAAGTTCGCGGCGCGTCTACGGGTCACGAGCCTGGAGCCCAGGGGCACGGTTTCGCCCGTACCGGCTGCGGACAGCCAAACCCGCCATCCGTCGCTCACCTAGTCAGAACCGAGCGGGGCGTCGCCGGCCTGAGTGGCCCGACGCTGGCTGCCCTCCAATGCGCCGAGCCGACTGGTAGCGCCAGAGGACCTTGGGGCGAGCGGCGAGGCACGACGTCACTCAGTGGCAGGCTGCCGAGCCCGAGTCGACCGCGCTCTGACCGCCCTCGGGGACGAACCGCCAGTCGTAGCCGTCCGGCCGGAGCGTGAGCTTCAGCAGTCCATAGACGCTGGCGTCTCTCACCTCGCTATTGGGTTGCACCGCCGTGATGTCGGTGTGGTTCTTGCCGCCGCTGCCCACCACGAACTGGCGGATGCCGCGGACCTCGTCGCGCACACCGTCGGCGTCCATCGGGGCGAAGCGCTCATAGATGTGGTCATGTCCGGCGAGTACCAGCTCGGCGCCGGCCTCATGCAGCGCCCGCCAGGCGTCGGACATGCTGTCGCGGCCTCCGTGGCTCCCGGAGCTGAAGAGGGGGTGGTGCCAGTAGGCGAGCGTGCAGGCCGTCGGGTGGGCCGCCAGGTCGGCGCGAAGCCACCGGCCCTGGGGTGCGTTGGCCGAGCAGCCGCCGACCTTGGAGCAGTTCGAGTTCAGCACGACCACGTGCCAGGCCCCGATGTCATAGCTGTAGTAGCCCATTGACGGGTCGCCCGCGGCGGGGCCGAAGTAGCGGAAATAGCCGCTCGCGTGCGGCG
>JAOTZF010000141.1 GCA_029861485.1 Thermoleophilia bacterium
ACGCGGATCACGGGGCCGGTGCAGGCCGCGTCGCCTTCGTCGTGGGAGGAACAGGGGTGGTTGGAGCGGAAATCGTTGCGCGGCTCCTGGATCGCGGCTGGACGGTGCGGGCGCTCGCCCGCAGCACTCTCGCCGAGCGGGCCTTGGCCGACGCCGGCGCCGAAGCCGTCCCCGGAAACCTGCTCGATGCGAGCGGTGACTGGCGAGCAGGTCTCGCGCGGGCCGATCTCGTCGTGAATGCGGGGCTCCCTCGGCTGAGCCCACCCGTCCGCCGCCGCCGCCTGCGCCGACTCGGACGGCGCGCGAGCGATGGCGCGCGCGCGTTGGTCCGTGCGGCACCGACGACTCCGATCGTGGCCGTGTCCACCACGCTGGTCGGACAGGACCTGGCGTTAGCTCGAGCCGCCAAGGCGATGGAGGCCGAGCTGGCGGGCCACCCTGACCTGGCGCTCGTACGGCTACCGTGGGTGTACGGGGCGTCGGGGCCCTTGGCCTGGGTGTCGCAGGGGGTAGACGCGCGGCGTTACCGGATCGTCGGACCCGGCATCAATCGGTGGCCACTGATCTCCTCCGCAGATGCCGCGGAGGCGGTGCTGATGGCTGCCGCGCTCGGCTCCGGCATCTACACGGCCAGCGAACCCGACGCGCCGCGGCAGCGGGAGCTCGTGGAGCACCTCTGCGCCACGGGCGGTACGCCAATACCCGACCACGTCCCAGAAGCGCTCGCGACCTTCAGTCTGGGCGCGCCGCTCGCGGCGGCGCTGAGCTGCGACGGGCGCCCGGAGGTGTCGGAGGCCCTCCTCGCCCAAGGCTGGCATCCCTCGTGCGAGTGGCGGAAAGACCTACTGAGGCTCACTCGGCCTGAAGCGGCTCCTGAGGAGCGATCACGGTGAGACCGCTCGCCGAGCGAACCTTGCCGTCGACCATGTACTGCAGGTCGATGGTGTCGGCGCGGAGATCCTTGTAGACGCCTATTCCCAGCGAGAGCACGAGTTTCTGCCAGGAGCTCAGACGGGGCATCACCGTGAGCGGCCTGCGAAACCTGAGCCACCGCCCCTCGAGAACGTAGTCGGTGCCCTCCGCTTGCTGAACGCTGTTGACGAAGACCTCGAAGGGCGGCTCGGCACGCTCCGGTAAGGCGACGCTCCAGAACGGCCCGGCATCGGCGTTCTCTCGCTCGGACATACGCGTCAGCCTAACCGAGCGCGTGCTTGAAGCTCCCGGCGAATTCGGCACGGCTGTCATACCCCTACGAGGCCGACGTGCGACCGAGCCCTGCACGTTCCGGTCAGTTTGTGTGCTGTCCAATGTCAGACCCTCTGACAACGCGATAACCTCGCTCGGAACTTCTATGGACGTGCCTGCCCACACGGAATCTGCCCAGCGCCGCCTCGTCGTCGGCATCGCCGCGATGCTCGCCGCGCTCGCGACGCTCTTCGCAGCCAGTCCTGCGATGGCCGAAGAGGTGGTCGTCGAGGAGGTTCTCACGGCTCCGGCGGAGAGCGAGGCGCAGGACCCCGCCGCGGCCGCGCCGTCAGGGGAGCCCGGGCCCGCGACTCCGGCAGTCGATCCTGCCGCTCTGTCTCCCGCCGAGGAGACAACTCCCGTCGAGGAGTTGCTGACGTTGCTGCCGGCCACGGAGGCAGGGGAAGCCGTCACCGAGCCGGATCCGTTGCTCGTCGCGGTCACGCCCGAGGTGATCGTGAACGAGCCGGCGTCACCGAGCCCCGCCGCGCCGGTCGTGTCGACGCCGGCTGCGGCCACGCCGCCCAACGCCGCGCCTGACGCGCCCAACGTAGCGGTCGCGCCGTCCAGGCCCGACCCCGTGGCCCGAAGTTCGCGGCCGTACGCGAGCCCGATCGTACCGCCGGCCACCCTCGATGCACCAGAGCCCCCGCCGGATGCGGTTCCCGCCGGTGTCGTGACCTCCAAGCGCTTGAAGCTGTCCGACTCCGGACTGGGCCCGACCATCGACAGACTCACGAAGGACTGGACGAAGCACGCCGCGTCATCTGCGAGCGAGGACGGCGCCGAGGTGCAGATCTCGAGCACGCCCTTCGTCGAACAGATCACGGACGTACCGGCCTACGTCGCGCCGTCCGCCGCCGGAGGCTTCCTGCAGCTCCTGGTTGCCTGGGTCGCCCCGGGCGATCTCGGCGGGGCCGCCGCGCTGGCACCCCTCACTCAACTCCTTTTCGTACTGGTCGCCTGGATGCTCGTCCGGCCGCGGCCCCTCCGGGAGACGCTCTCCCGCTTCAGCGCGGACCGCCGTATCGGCTACCGCGCCGTCGTACTCAGACCGGGATAGGTCCAGCGCCCCGGTAGCCGCGGCATCGCCGCGGCCGCCTGACGCTGCCCTGGTTGCCCTCGTTGGCAACCGAGATGACGACCCACCTGGATCCGATGAACGACACAATCACCGTTCTCTTCCTGGCCACCGGCGGCTCCAACCGCCGTGAGGCAGTCGATCGCCTTAAGCGACTCGAGTGCCGCGTCCACGAGGAAACTCCAACAGCCGCGGCCACCGCGGTGCCGAGCGATCTGCTGGTGCTCGACCTCCGAGAGGAGCGCGAGCACTGCGCGGAGCTCACCACGGCGCTGATGGATGATCCGCGACCACTCGTCATCCTGGCCGAGGGACCGTGCACGCAGGTGCGCGCTCTCGTCGAGCGGGCGGCGGGGACCATGCTCATGACGGGAGCCGAGGACGACTCGGGCTATCGCGTGGCGCTCAACGTCAGCCGAGGGCTCGCCGCAGGTCGGCGCTCACCTCGCCGACGAACGCGCCCGCGTGCGTCCGTGTCACCTGCCCCCCCCCTCGGCGTTGCGCCCCCCGCGGCGCTGGGCGCCTGACGCCGTCCGGCGCTCAGATGCCGTGGGACCAATTCATCACCTGAGCAAGGGGAACAACTCATGATGACGCTCATTGGCGCCGCCTTCTTAGCAGGCTGCTTCGTGGCCGGCTTCCTGGCGACGCGCCGCTACGCTCGAGTCGCCTGCGCCTACTAGGCGCAGGCGCTATGCGGCCCGCACGATCGCGCCTACCGGCTGCCCGTCCCCAATGACGGTCGATCCCAGCCGGTGGCCGCGATCATCCAGCACCTCGCCGTTTCGTTCGGACGCCTTGATGACGCGTCCGCCCGGGGTCACGACGTAGCCCCAGCTTTCAGCAGTGCCGATATCCGGCGCGGCGTCGCGCCGCCCGTCCACTCCGGCTCGTCCATCACCACGGATCTGTCTCATCGGGAACCTCCTGCCTGCGGACCCCCTCCCGGTGCGGAGAGGAACATATGTTCGCGTAGACTAGAAGACCGCCCGGACGACCCGCTCATGACAGGTCTGAAGCGGAGATTCAGCGGTAGAGGAGCCCCCCAGGGCAACCGGCGCAGCAGTGCGAACGCCGTGGTCAGGGCCGGGTTGATGTGGGCGCCCGATACATGGCGGTGGCCAGGACCATGACGAGCACCGACAGCCCGAAGGCCGCTGCGATGGCACCCGAGCCGAGCGCCCCTCCGGCCTCTGCGTTCACGACGATGGCCCCGGTGCCCACGCCGACGAGCACGAAGGTGCCAATGCCCGCCGCAATGGCGCGGCGCACGAGGTCGTCGCGCCCGGCGGGTACGCCCTCGACCACCGCGAAAGGGTGCCCGAATTACCGTGACCACGATCTCCCCGAGATGTGAACGGCGGTTACGTCAGGATGCCGGTTAGGCTGAGCAGCCATGCCCGACGAACCCGCGATCCGTGCCCAAAAGCTCTCGCGCCGGTTCCGCGAGGTGACGGCCGTCGATGAGGTGGACCTCGCAATCGCGCGAGGTGAGATCTACGGCTTCCTCGGTCCGAACGGCGCCGGCAAGTCGACCACCGTTCGGATGTTCTGCACGCTGCTGAGCCCGACTGGCGGCTCGGCCACGGTGGCCGGATTCGACATCGCTCACCGTCCCAACGAGGTGCGGCTGAGAATCGGTGCGGCCCTCCAGGACGCCGCGCTCGATCTCAAGCAGACCGGACGCGAGATCCTGGTGCGACAGGCTCGACTCTACGGCCTGCGCTCGAGGGAGATCCGGATACGCATGGCCGACGTCCAAGGTCTGATCGATATCGGGGATGCCATCGACCGCCAGGTCGGCACCTACTCGGGGGGCATGCGCCGGCGCCTGAACCTCGCGGCCGCGCTCATGCACAACCCCGACATTCTCTTCCTCGACGAGCCGACGACCGGGCTCGACCCGGTGAGCCGTGCCCGGGTGTGGCAGGAAGTGCGCCGCCTCAACTCGGAGCTCGGCATGACGATCTTCCTCACCACCCAGTACCTCGAGGAGGCGGATGCCCTGGCAGATCGCGTCGGCATCATCGACGATGGGAGGCTGGTGGCCGAAGGCGAGCCCGAGAGCCTCAAGCGCGAGATCGGCCAGGATGTCGTCGTCGTCGAGATCATGGGTGACAGCCACGCCGCGCTCGCGGTTGTGCAGTCGGTCTCCGGGGTGTCTGACGCGAGGGCCTACGACACTCAGGTAGTGGCGCGAGTGGGGGGCTCCGGCAGCGCGTCCATCGGACCGATCGCCGTTGCCCTCGATCGGGCGGGGCTCGCGGTGGCCAACCTCTCCCTCCGGCGACCGACCCTCGACGATGTGTTCCTCGAAGCGACCGGTGCGCGACTGCAGAGCGAACAGGCCGGAGAGCCCGTTTGAGCGCGACCGTGCCACCCATCCGGGCCCGCCGCGCGGGCTTTCTCATGGACGTGCTGACCGTGGCCGGCCGAGGCCTCAGGGCCATTCCGCGCGAGCCCGAGGCGGTCATTCCATCCTTGGTCATCGGAGCGTTCTTCTATCTCGTGAACGTCGGCACCCTGCAACCGCTCAGCGAAGCCGCCCGGCCGGCCGGCTTCGACTACGCCGCCTTTCAGGTTCCGACCGCAATCATCTTCTCGGTCACCGGGGTCTCCCGGGCTGCGCTGGTGGTGGTCGACATCCAGAGCGGCTATTTCGATCGTCTGCTCATGACGCCGGTAAGCCGGATCGCGCTACTACTGGGCCTGTTGATCTCGGACTTCGTCCTGGTGATCGGCCTGACGATTCCCGTTCTGATCATGGGCTTCATCTTCG
>JAOTZF010000142.1 GCA_029861485.1 Thermoleophilia bacterium
ACCGACCTCGGAATGGACGTCGACAAATGGGACGAGGATCTTCAGAACGGATCCGAGGCGACCTTCAACGAGTGGCAGCGCGCGGCCCAGGCGGCCGGCATAGCCGCCACGCCGACCTTCGTGGTCCGCGGGCCAGGAGGTGAGCAGCAGGTCGCATCGGCGGATGCCGACGCGGTCACCGCTGCGATCGCCGCCGTCTCGGAGAGCTAGTGGCCCAAGGGGCGGCTCACCCGGCCTGCTGCTGAGGCCGGTGAGCCGCCTCCAGGCGCACCGACCGGGCGATCGTGTCGCCCACCTTGACCTCGATGCTGTAGCTCCCTGGCGCCGGTAGCTGCACTTGCTGCATTGGTATCGCGAGCGGAATCGGTACCTCGCCCGCAGCGTCGGCGCCCTCGGGGGCGTTGACGCCGAAATCGAGGTTGAACGAGCCGAGCTCCTCACCGTCCGGCCCCTGGACCAGCAGGTTGATGCCCTGCGGGCTTTCCGCCTCGTCGGAGCCGATCAGCACTCGCAGGGCGAGCGTTGCGTTGATCGCTGCCGGGAATTGCTCGACCCAGATCCGGGTAATGCCTCCGCCGAGGATGTGAAGTAGCCCTTCGCGGATGGATACCGCGTCGCAGAGCAGCGCCGTATCGACCTTCATGCTGTTGCCTCCTGTTCAGCCGGAGCGAGATCCTGGCTGATGACGCACATACCCTCTCCCTCCGCGGCCAGAGTGCCGTCGGCGAAGCGGATTTCCACCGTGGCCCGGTAACCCCGCGAGCCGGCCCGCGTGAGTCGGCTGCGCAGGCTCAGCTCGGCGTCCATCGGAATGTGAGCGCGCAAGCTGTAGCTGACCTTGGCGGTCATTCCCCAGAGATCCTGCGCCGCACCGGCGTACACCAGCATCTCGTCCACGAGCAAGCCGACGAGGCCGCCATGGAAGCGCTCGGGATACCCCTCATGGGTCGGACGCGGGGTATAGCTGGCCACCGCCTCGTCCCCTTCGCGGTAGACGACCAGATGGAGGCCGTCGGGGTTGTTCGGTCCGCACACGAAGCAGTGCGGAAACTGCTCGGGGTTCAGCACGTGAAGCTCGCTCACGACGCGTAGTTTGCCGATCGGGTGGGACGCGTGCGAGCCTACGACCGTGCCCGAAGCCTCGTATGCCCTCGCCGACACGGCCCATGGTCCGTGGTGGTTCGCGTGGACCGACGCGGGTGTCTTTGCCACGGCGGAAGGGGATTTGCCCGAGGGCGATTTCCTCGATCGCTTGGCCGCCCTCGGGCTCTCGGGCCCGCTCCGCGCCGACGGCGCGCGGCGACCGGACGTCGTCGACCTCAGCCGGGTGAGCGGAGCATTCCGTCGCCAGGCGCTGGAGGCCTGCAGCCGCATTCCTCGTGGTGAGGTGCGCACCTACGGTGAGCTCGCCGCCGAATGCGGGCGGCCCCGCGCGGCGCGAGCGGTCGGATCGGCGATGGCACAGAACCCCGTACCCGGCCCGGTGCCGTGCCACCGGGTCGTGCGCGCGGACGGTCGGCTGGGGGAATACGGCGCGGGCGGAAGCGCCCGCAAACAGGCGATGCTGATACGAGAAGGGGTGGCTGTGAACGACGGCCGCATGGCGACTGGGAGTACTGAATGACCGACGGACTCGATCTCTCCTCCGGCCGAGCCGGCCAGGTGCTGGTGTTGACCAAGCCGCTCGGCACCGGCTTGATCGAAGCGGCAGACGCCGCAGGGGCGGGCGGCGATCTCACGGCCGAGGGCGAGGCGATGCAGCAGATGGACAACGCGCCCGCTGCCGCCTGCGCCGCGAGCCACGGCATCACCTGCGGCGTGCAGGTCGGGGCGGAGGGGCTGCTTCACGCTCTCAAGCAGATCGTCGATGCAAGCGAGCTCGGAGCCGCCGTGCGGGTCGACCGCGTGCCCGTCATCGCCGGGGTGCTCCCGATCGCCGACGGTCCCCACGAGCCGCCGGAGCTGGCCGACAATCGCGCATGGGCCGAGGACGCGGTCGAGTTCCACCACCTGGTCACGGCGGCCGCCCGAACGGTTCTGCTGTCTCCCGAGCGCAACGGAGGGCTTCTGCTCGCCGTGGATCGCGACGGCTTCATGCCCTTCTTGGAGGAGGTCAGCGCAGGAGGCGGCGCGGCGGTGGCGGTGGGTCGGCTCATCGAGGAGCCGGTTGGCGGCGTCGGCGTCGTCTCCCCGGGAGACCGCCTCGGTGTGACCGGTGGCGGCAGCCGGACGGCCAAGCGACGCGACGCACCGGACCCCGGTCAGGCGCCGCCTCCCGGAATGCCACCACCCGGGATGCCGCCGGGAGGAATCCCGCCCGGCGCGATGCCGCCGGGAGCGATCCCGCCCGGAATGGTCCCGCCGGCGTCCCCTCCGCCCGGCAGCGCCCCTCCGGAGGGGCCACCGAAAGAGCCCTCACCAGAGGAGTAATCGTCCCTGACCGTCGTGCTACCGTGCCCGGCGTGATCGATATCGCTCTCATCGTCCTCCACTCGATCTTCAGCGTCACGCTGATCTTCGCGGTGCTCCTTCACAGCGGCCGCGACGCAGGCCTCTCCGGCGCATTCGGCGTCGGTGGCGGATCGAGCGCCTACGGCGGATCCAGCGCCGTGGTGGAGAAGAACCTCGACCGCATCACTGTCGTGATCGCGGTGCTCTTCTTCTGCACCACGATCGCCCTCTCTCTTCGAATTTAGGGCACCTCGGCGGCCGGCTCGTCGGTGACATGCCAGCCACCCGCTGCGGCGAAGCTCGTCACGGGGGTCGGATTGACGGTGATCCCGTTGAGGGTGGTCCGCGTCGCGACGACCTCAGGCCACTGATAGAGGGGTAGCAGCACGAGGGCGTCGGCAAGGAGGCGCTGCACATCCTTGATCGCGCGGGCCCGCTTGCGCCGATCGAGCTCCTCGGCGGTTACGTCGAGCAGTCGGTCAAGCTCCGCATCGGAGAAGCGCGAGATGTTCGCGCCGCGAAAGCCGTTGGAGTCGTCGGGAATCGACCCTCTCCCGAACTGCGCCCGGAAATTCGGCTCGGGCGTGGCGTCGACGGCGACCGCGGCGACCTGGAAGTCCCCCCGCACCAGCTGGCGCTGGAGGCGCTCGACGAGGCGCACGTCGACGCGGATGCCGGCCTCGGCCAGCTGCTCCTTGATCGTCTCCAGATAGACCTCTCGCACTGGGTTCCCCGGAGCGGCCACGATGTCGATGACGAGCTCCTCGCCGAGGGTCTCGTAGAAGCCGGCCGAGTTCTTCGAGTAGCCCGACGCCGCCATGAGCTCCTCCACCCGACTCGGGTCGGGATCGTAGGAGTCCCAGGCCGGTACGAAGAACGCCTGCTGCTCGGTGGGCACAAAGCCCTGGAGGGGAGCCGGCGAGCCGGGAAAGTCTTGGAGCAGCGCATCTCTGTCGATCGCCAACGCCAGCGCGCGTCGCACGTTGCCGTCACCGATCACCGGGTCCTTGATGTTGAAGTGCAGGCGCTCCAGGGTCGCGCCCGGGGTGGCGAGCACCGCGGCGTCGCGTGGCGTCTCGAGCTCTCGCGCGCGCGAGAAGTCGCGAAGGTTCACCAGGTCTGCGCGCCGCGTGACGAAATCGCGAGCGGCCGCCTCGCCGTCGGCGCGAAAGCGATGCACGATGCGCCTCACGAACGGGCCGGGATCGGTGGTGTTCCAGTAGTTCGGATTCCTCGTGAGCACCAACGACACGCCCGGTCGGTAGGTCTCGACGACGTAGGGGCCGGTGCCGAGCGGAGGATCGTCGTTCCACACGGCGTTCAGGTTCTTCTCCTCTAGGGCATGCGCGGGCAGCAGCACGCCGCGGCCCTTGCCGGACGCTGAGAACAGCTCACGCCACGCGGCGTAAGGCCTCCGGAACTCGATCTCGACCTGGCGTGGAGAGGGCACTCGCACGTCGGAGATCGCGCTCCAGCCCGCGCGGGAGGCGACGCGGTTGTCGGGATCGATCATGGCCTGCCACGTGAAGCGGACGTCCTCTCCGCTGACCGGGGTCCCGTCCGACCACGCGGCATCCTCCCGGAGCGAGAACCTCACCGTGAACGGATCGCGAGTCACTCCACCGCCGCTCTCGCTTGGAACCTCCTCGGCGAGTTCGGCGACGTAGGTGTAGTCCGGCTGCATGCTCAGCAGGTTCTCGCCGGTGACAGGAGCCATGAGACGGCGCACCAATCGCGTGTCGCCTATCGCCAGCGCGCGGTTGAGGCTGGCCGGCGCCCCCGGATGCGAGACGGCGACCGTGCCCCCGGGTAGCGCCCCCGCATCGGGCTCGGTGACGAGCGCGGGGCTCGCCGGCGTGTCCTGGGAGTCGGACTCGGTGCTCACCACGGCCGCCGTCGTTACAACCACGACCGCCACGACGGCAAAGATGAGAAGGGGCGCGATCGGCGCCCAGATTGGGCTCAGTGGGCGACGCGTCATCTACTCATCCCGGACTCTCTCGCGGGGTACCGGGACAACCGGCCCTTCCAGGCGCCCGCCCCGGTATGTACCGTTGCGAACCGATGCAGGACGCACCGTTTCTCCTCAAGTTCGCCGTCGCCCTGGCGTTCGTCATCGCGATTGGAATCGTGCTCGTCGTCGGCGCCGCCGTGCAGATCTACATTCTTGGCTGGCTGCTGGGTCTTCTCGGGAGTCTTTTCTAGAGCTCCAGCGCCGTGCTCTCCGGCGCGGCAATCATTCTCCATGAGCTGGCCCACACCTGCTCTCACCGCCGGCCGGACCACAAAGAAGGCCCCTCAGGAGAGGGGCCGACCGAGTGCGCGTGAGAGGACTTGAACCTCCACGAGCCGTAAAGCTCACAAGGCCCTCAACCTTGCGCGTCTACCAATTCCGCCACACGCGCGCGGGTCGCGGATGTTACCGCAGCGCGGACGAATCGACCATTGCCGGGAAGGAGCCGGCGGTGCCGTCGCGAACCCGTGGTACTGTGAGGAACATCTGTTCGATCCTGGATTCGCGTGGACCTGGAGGAAACCATGGGCGAGCTCAGTGAGCGCCAAGCGGAAATCCTGGCGTTCATTTCACGACACTGCACCGACAGCGGCTACCCGCCGACGGTGCGTGAGATCGGCC
>JAOTZF010000143.1 GCA_029861485.1 Thermoleophilia bacterium
GCGGCGGAGCGCGTGCGAGGTTTCGGCGGCGTCGGGCGGCGCTTCGAATTGCGCGGCGAGGCCCGTGGCATCAGGGTCGTCGATGACTATGCCCATCACCCCGTCGAGGTCGCGGCCACGCTCGAGGCGGCGCGCGAGACCGATGCCGAGCGGCTGGTAGTGGTTTTCCAGCCTCACCTCTATTCGCGCACGCGCGAGCTGGCGGCCGAGTTCGCCGAGGCCCTCGCGAGCGCCGACCTGGTCGTCGTGACCGAGGTCTACGCGGCAAGGGAGCCTCACGATCCCGGTGTGAGCGGGGTCCAAGTGGCCGATGCCATTCCGCAGGCGATCTTCGTCCCCCTGCTGCGCGACGTGCCCAGGGCGCTGTGTCCGCAGCTGCGATCCGGTGATCTAGTCCTGACAATGGGGGCAGGCGATGTGACGACTCTGGCAGGGAGCCTGCTCTCGCACATCGAACAAGTCTGGGATGAGCGCACGCGCGATCTCTGAGCCAGCTGGTCTTGTCGAGAACGCCCCCCTCGACCGCCTGACCACCATCAAGGTGGGAGGTACGGCGGACCGGTTGTGCCGCGTCGAGTCGTTTTCCCAGGCCGTGGCGGCGCTCGCGTGGGCGGAGAGCCGCGACCTCGTGGTTGCGATCGTCGGAAAGGGCTCGAACCTCATCGTGGCAGACGACGGCTTTCGCGGCCTGGCGGTCCAGCTCACCGGGCGCCTGTCGTCGATCTCGGTGCGCGGTGGCGGCCTCTGGTGCGGCGGAGGCGCCTCACTGCCGCGTGCGGTGCAGCGCGCTGCCGCCGCGGGCCTCACGGGCCTGGAGTTCGGCGCGAGCATTCCCGGGACCGTGGGCGGCGCCGTGGCCATGAATGCCGGCGCGTACTCCGCGGAGCTCAAGGACGTGATCGACTGGGCTGTGATCTGCACGGCGGACGGCAGGGAGCGCGTGCGCGCCGACGAGCTCGCCATGGGGTACCGCAGCTCGAGCGTCGGCGCGCAGCAGATCGTCGCGGCCGTGGGGTTCGACCTGGCGCCAGGCGACCCCGATCAGATCGCGGGCAGGCTGGCGGAGCTCCGTGGCCATCGCCGCGCCACCCAACCCCAGGGCGTGAGGACCTTCGGCTCGGTCTTTACCAACCCGCCTGGCGACTCCGCGGGTAGGCTCTTGGAGCAGGCCGGCTGCAAGGAGCTGAGGGTCGGCGACGCGCGGTTCTCGCCGGTGCACGCGAACTTCATCGAGGCCGGCTCGGAGGCAACCGCGGCCGACGTGCTCGCTCTGATGCGCGAGGGGCGCCGGCGCGTCCGCGAGGCGGGAGGGCCGACACTCCGCGCCGAGGTCCGCTACCTGCACCCGACCGAGGGAATCCGCGCGGCGATCTCTCGAGAAGGAGAGGGCGAGTGAGGAACATGCGGCGGCTGACGCTCGGCCCCTGGGTCGCGAGGGCTCTGCTCGGGTTGGCGACGGTCGCCGCCGGGTGGTGGCTGCTGAACAGTCCCGTGCTCGCCTTCGGCGACGTCGACATCGACGGCTATGACGGCAAGGACCGTCCTCAGCTGGAGGCGGCGATCCGGGCGGCGGCCGACGACGGCAATCTGTTCGTGTTGCCCCGGGACGAGGTCGCCAGCGCGGTGGCGCGGTTCCCCGGCGTGGGCGACGTGGCCCTGAGTCGCGACTGGCCACGGTCGCTCCGGGTGCGGATCGTCCCCGCACGCCCGGTCGCGGTCATCGTCTCGCTCGAGGGCGCCAGCGTGCTGGTGTCGAGCCGCGGACGGGTGATCGGTCCGGCGCCGACGCGTCATACGCTGCCGCGGCTGCGCACCGAGGGGGCTCCGCCGAAGCCGGGTGCGCGCCTGCCGGCGACGCTCGGGGGCGCATTCGCCTTCGCGACGGAGCTCCCCCCCGAAATCGCCAGCAGGGTTAGGGCTCTGCGTCAGGTTGATGGCGGTCGCATCGAGGGCACCCTGACCGGTCTGGGAGACCTGATCGTGGGCCGGCCGGGCCGCCCGCGGGCCCGCGCGGCCGCGCTGACCGCAGTGCTAAACGACCTCTCCGAGGGCGAAGGGAGTGAGCAGGAGGCGGCTCGGTATGTGAACGTGACCGTGCCCGAGCGGCCGTCCGTCGGCTTCGAGGCGTCTACGGTCGATGATGCACCGTCAAGTTGAGATTGAGAGTGTTCCGATCACGGCCGCCAAGAGTGAATTATCGCTTGAGGGTTGCTTGACAGGAGGGTTGGGGATTCCTAACTTGCCGACGTGGCTCTGCGTGGCTTAGCAGCCGATTGGCCCGGCATACTTCCCGGTCTAGAGCCATTCAGCCGGGGTCGAGGGTTGTCCGGAAGGGAAGGTCCGGGCCGCGGTTGTGAGGGAGGCCTTAGGTGGGCACGAGCAACTATCTAGCGGTGATCAAGGTCTGCGGCATCGGCGGCGCGGGCACCAACGCGGTGAACCGCATGATCGATGCGGGCGTCCGGGGTGTGGAGTTCATCGCCGTGAACACCGATGCCCAGGCGCTCGCCATGTGCGACGCGGACGTCAAGGTCCAGATCGGCATGGGTCTCACCAAGGGACTTGGCGCCGGGGCCGAGCCGAGGGTCGGGCGCGACGCTGCCGAGGAGAGCCGCGAGGACCTGAAGGAGGCGGTCAAGGGCGCGGACATGGTGTTCGTGACCGCCGGGGAGGGCGGCGGAACGGGCACGGGCGCGGCGCCCATTCTGGCGCAGATCGCGCGCGAGCAGGGAGCGCTGACCGTAGCCGTGGTCAGCCGCCCTTTCTCGTTCGAGGGTCGCCAGCGTTCGCGACGCGCTGACGAGGGCATCGAGGAGTTGGCCAAGCAGGTCGACTCCATCATCGTGATCCCGAACGAGCGGCTCATCGAGACCGTCGAGCGGCGAACGTCGGTGATCGAGGCCTTCGCAATGGCGGACGACGTGCTGCGCCAGGGCGTCCAAGGCATCACGGACCTCATCACGGTCCCCGGGCTCATCAACCTGGACTTCGCCGACGTGCGCACCATCATGGAAGGTGCCGGATCGTCGCTCATGGGCATCGGTAGCGCCAGCGGCGAGAACCGTGCGTCGGAGGCCGCAAAGGCCGCCATCTCCTCGCCTCTTCTCGAGACCACGGTCGCGGGCGCGACCGGGGTTCTGCTCAACGTCACCGGCGGGCCCGACCTCGGCCTGTTCGAGATCGACGAGGCCGCCAGCATCATCCGCCAGGCCGCTCACGACGAGTGCAACGTGATCTTCGGGGCGATGATCGACGAGCAGGCCGGCGACGCCATCCGGGTCACCGTCATCGCGACCGGTTTCGAGGAGGCCACATCGCGGCCGGAGGCTTACTCGCCGCGAGAGGACCCGCGTCCCGTGTCGACCACGACCTCGCGCCCCGGCGAGGCGCGCGAGCCGGTGAAGCTGCAGCGGAAGGACAGGGAAGACCTCGAGATCCCGGACGACGCGCTCGACATCCCCGACTTCCTGAAGTAGCGGTCGCTCGGCGCCGGGCGGGGCGGTTGGTAGTTTCCGTCCCGTCGATGGGTGCCGAGCTGCAGAAGACGTCTCTCCACCAACTGCACCTCGCGTCGGGTGCGCGCATGGGCGCCTTCGCCGGCTGGGACATGCCCCTGAGCTACGCCGGCACACTTGCCGAGCATCGAGCGGTGCGTGCCCACGCCGGGGCGTTTGACGTCTCCCACATGGGCCAGATCGAGATCAGGGGCTGGGACGCTGCTGAGTTCCTTCAGCGAATGCTGACCAACGACATCGCGCGCATCGTCCCGGGAGAGGGCCAGTACACGCTCATGCTCAACACGACCGGCGGGGTGATCGACGACCTGATCGCCTACGACCGGGGCGACGACTACCTGTTGGTCGTGAACGCATCCAACACCGGCGCGTGTCTGGACTGGTTGACGCGGCACGGGCCGGACGGGCTCGCTATCACCGACCGCTCGATGGAGACGGCGATGATCGCCCTCCAAGGGGTCGACTGGAAGCGCCTGCTCAGTGGCGTCGGTGCGAGCGATCGCACGCTCGGCTTGGGGTACTTCCACTTCGCCCAGGACGGCCTGGCCGGCACGAGCGCCATGGTGGCCCGCACCGGATACACCGGTGAGCCGGGGGTCGAGCTGCTCGTGCCATGGGACGAGGGGCCTGCGCTCTGGAGCGCGCTGATGGCCCTCGACGACCCTCCCGAGCCGGCCGGCCTGGTCGCGCGGGACACCCTCCGCCTCGAGATGGGCTATCCCCTGCACGGCAACGACATCGGTCCGGACCGTACCCCGCTCGAGGCGGGTCTCGGCTGGGCCTGCGACATGGACACCGAATTCACCGCCGTCGACGTGCTCCGGGCCCGGCGCGAGGAGGGGCTTGCCGAGCGGCTCTGCGCCTTCGTGCTGACCGAACGGGGCATTCCGCGGCGCGGTCAGGACGTGCTCGTCGACGGCGAGGTCTGCGGCGCCGTGACGAGCGGTAGCCTTTCGCCGACGCTCGACGTCGGCATCGGCTTGGCGTACGTCCGGACGGAGGTCGCGGAGCCGGGCACCGAGATCGCGATCGACGTGCGGGGGTCGGTCAAGGGCGCCGAGATACGACACCTGCCGCTGGTGGACACCTCCCCGAAGAAAGGATGAGGCGATGGCCGAAGAGAGCTACCCGGAGGATCTGAGGTACCACCGCGAGCACGACTGGGTGCGGGTCGAGGACGGCGAGGCCGTCTTCGGAGTCACGTGGTACGCGCAGGACAACCTCGGTGAGGTCGTCTACTTCGACCCGCCGTCCCCCGGCGCGGCCGTCGATGCGGACGGGACCTACGGCGAGCTGGAGTCGGTGAAGGCTGTCTCAGACATCTACGCGCCGATCGGTGGCGAGGTGGTTGCGGTGAACGACGCCGTCGTAGAGCGCCCCGAGTTGGTCAACGAGGATCCCTACGGCGAGGGGTGGCTGATCCGGGTGAAGATCTCCGACCCCGCCGAGCTCGACGCGCTGATGCAGCCGGCGGCCTACCGCGACTACCTGGCGGGTCTGTGAGTCACGCCCGCGGGTCCGGCACCCGCTACACGTCGGTCACCGACGACGACCGCCGGG
>JAOTZF010000144.1 GCA_029861485.1 Thermoleophilia bacterium
CGCATGGGAATCGGCTGCTCGAGACTGCGCATTCGAAGGCAGTACAGCATGCGTACTGGCACTACGCCAGCGGGGCCGGGACGGTCTCGCGTTGCAGACGTCTCACAATCAGGCCGTATCTCGGCGAGGCGAGTAGCGTGAGAGCGAAGACGACGGTGGCGGCCACGCCCATGGTCCCCGCGATCGACGCGTCGAGTTGGATGGCTCCCCAGTAGCCGCCCGCTGCGCTGATCCGGCCAATCAGGACGCTCAGCGCGACCATCACCCAGAGGCGGTCGGTGAGCAGGTGCAAGCAGTCCGCGAGGCCGGTGACATCCACGCGATCTCCGCCGAACGTCCGGGCGAGATCGGTGATCACGTTCGTCGCGGTCGCAACCTTCAGCCGGCCGTCGCCGCCCGAGCCGCTGGTAGACGAGCAGCCTGCCAGGGCAGCGGCCATCACGGCGACCGCGATTGCTGCGATGATGCCCCGGCGCACGCAGAGCCGGAGAGAGATGGCAAATACCCGCGCATAGTTGACGTAACCCAATCGAGTTAGCCGAGGGTAACTCTCAAGTCCCGCCTGGCACGGCAGGCCGGAGGCAGCAGTTGACGCCACGCAGCAAGGTCACGATCGCCCTGATCGCCGGCGTGATCGGCCTGGTCGTGCTGGCCGCCGCGGTGGTGGCGCTCGTGCTCGGGATCTCCGCGCAGCGGGGGTCCCCGGCGGCCGACAACGCCTATGCCGTGCAGGCCCAGCTCGCGACGGTGCTCGGCATCGTCGGCATCATCACCTCGTCGACGCTGACGTTCTGGCTGCTGCAGTGAGAGCAGCTGGGGGTGCGCTCAGCTCTCGGTGATGGTCACCGAGGTGATGTAGACGGTCTCGCTCGGCTGCTGGCCGGCGTCCCCCAGCGACTCGATGCCCTGGGCGACCTCCAAGCCCTGCGTGACCCGCCCGAAACGGGAGAAGTCGTTCGCGAGGTCGGCCTGGCCGGTGACGATGAAGAATTGCGAGCCGTTGGTGCTCGGGCCGGCGTTGGCCATCGCGAACGCGCCTTGCGGGTATCCGTCGGTCGGCAGCTCGTCCTCGAACGTGTAGCCCGGACCGCCCGTGCCGTCGCCCGCCGGATCGCCGCCCTGGATGACGAAGCCGGGCACCGTGCGGTGGAACGTCAGGCCATCGAAGAAGCCGTCGCGGGCGAGGAAGACGAAGTTGTTCGTGGTTATCGGCGCGTCGACCGCGTCGAGCTCCACGACGATGTCACCGCACGAGGTCGCGAGCGTCGCCGTGTAGGTGACCCCCTCCTCGAGGGTGAGCTCCGGCGACGCGTCATACGTCTTGCCGTTGCCGTTGGAGGGCGGCTCGGCGCGACTGCAGGTGATGCCGGTGGGCGCCTGAAAGGTGTCGGCGGCCTCGGTCGACGTGTCGCCACCCGTGTCGGCGTCCGAGGAGGAGTCGTCGCTGTCGCAGGCCGCGAGAACCAGCGCAAGGGCGATTGCCACGAGCGCGAGAACGGCCCGGCGGGAGGGGGTGCGGAGGCTCACGAGCCGGTACCGTAACAGCGTGGTCCCGACGCACGTAACGAGGTTGCGGTGCGGCGCCGCAAGGCAGTCGCACCGGGCACGTCTCGCCAGGGAGTACTGAGGCTGCCGCGTTCCTCAGAGCACTTCGATGCCGTTATCGTCGGCGGCGGTCCGGCGGGATCGACCGCCGGTTACCGGTTGGCGACCGAGGGCGCGCGCGTGCTGCTGCTTGACCGCGCGGTGTTCCCGAGGGACAAGCCGTGCGGCGGCGGCGTGACCCTGCGCGGCGCGCGTCAGCTGCCGTTCTCGCTTGCGCCGGTCGTGGACCAAGAGGTGACCGCCATGGACTTCCGGTTCCGCTTCGGGTTGGCGGCTCGCCACGAGTACGACCAGCCGATCGTGCTGATGACCCGTCGCTCGCGCCTCGACGCGTATCTGCTCGAGCGTGCCGCAGAGGTGGGGGTTGAGGTGCGCGAAGGGGTCCGCGTGCGCGAGGTCGTGCCGCATCCGGTCTCCCCGGAAGCGCGCGGAGACGGCTTCCGGGTGCGCGGAGCTGTCGTGCTCGGGGCCGATGGTGCGAACGGCATCAGCGCCGCCGCGCTCGGCGGCGCTCCCGCTCGCTGGGACGTCATCGCCTATGAGGGGAACGCGGATCGTGCCCGCTACCGTTCACGGGAGTTCGACGGCAGCATGCTCTTCGAGATCGGCATCGTTCCCGGCGGCTACGGCTGGATCTTTCCCAAGGCCGACCACGCCAACTTCGGCGTCGGGGGCTGGTTCCACGAGGGGCCGCAGATGAAGGCGCACCTGACGCGCCTCTGCGCCGCTCACGGGGTCTCCATCGACGATCTCGCCGGCTTGCGGGGGTACCGGATTCCATTTCGAGGCCCGGAATCGCCGATCGCGGGGCGGCGGCTCGCACTGATCGGGGACGCGGCCGGCCTGGCGGATCCCCTGTCGGGTGACGGCATGTTCGAGGCCTTCACCAGCGCCCGGCTGGCGGCCGAGAACACCTTGGCGATCCTCGGCGGCCGCGCGCGCGATTTCTCGTTCTATCGGCGCGAGCTCCGCTCGGAGATCGGCCGCCACTCGGCGGCGTCTTGGTGGGCGAAGCTCGTACTGGAGCGGTGGCCCCGGCTTGGATACGGCGTCGCGGCGTCGCGGCTCGGCGGCAAGCTCTTCTACCAGGACCTGCGCGGCGAACGAACCGTGCACCTGCCCGTGACCTCAGGCCTGGCCGCGGTCATCGAGGGGGCCGCTCAGCGCCAACTGCTCACCGGCGCAACGCCCAGTTCGCGCTGACCATGTCGCGCGCGGGCCGGCCCAAGAGCATGCCCTGACCAAGGGTGCAGCCGAGGCGACGCGCCTCGTCGAGGTGCTCAGTCGTCTCCACACCCTTGGCCACGATTTCGACGCCACGCTCGAGCCCGCCCTTGATCAGGCGCGACCACGCGGATGCCGCCGAGCCGCCCGAGCTGTCGAGCGCAGACGGGTGCAGCTTCAGCACGTCGACATGAGAGCGCTCCTTCGCCGTGGTGACCTTCGGCCGGGCACCGTCCGCGGCTACCGTCACTCCCGTCTCTCGTAGAGCTGCGATTTCCTTCACGACCTCGCGCGGAGCGCCGGTGAGCGCGCTCGCGGGGATCTCGATACCGAGCCGCTCGGCAGGCAGCCCCGTCTTTGCGAGCGTGGTGCGCACTCGGTCGAGCAATCTCTGGGCTCCGACCTCGGCGGCCGCCACGTTCACCGAGATGCCCCGATCCCCGAGGTTCGTCGCCCTGACCATGCTGCGGCACGCGTGGGTGAACACCCAGTTGGAGACGGCTTCGAGCGCCTCGTCTCCGCCGACGTAAGGCATGATCTCGCTGGCCGTCAGCATGCCCCGTGCCGGGTGGAGACGCCGCACGAGCGCCTCGTGCGCGACGACGTAGCCGTCGGTCAGGCGCAGCACGGGCTGGAAGACCAGTCGGAGCTCACGGCGATCGATGGCGTCATTCAACGCCATCGAGCTGTCGGGAGGCGGCTCGCCTCGGAGCTGTTCGGTTGTCGCCAGTGCACGCACTAGGGCGCCGAGGCCATCGTCATACGTCCTTAAGTACGGCACCGACTAACGTATCGGTCGATGCGCAGGACCCCTTCATACCGCAGGGGGCACGCCGCACAAACGGCCGATCTCGTGGTTGTGGGTGGCGGAATCGTTGGAGTCTCGATCGCGGTGTTCGCCGCGCGGGCGGGTTTGAGGGTCCATGTATTCGAGCGAGGCGCGCTCGGAGGAGCCGCGACGCTTCGCTCCGGCGCGATGATTCGTACTCACTACGAGAACCGTGCTGACGCGCGGCTCGCGGTCGAAGGGCGGGAGCTGTTCATCAAGTGGGGCGAGGCGATCGGCGGTGACCCCGGATTTCGCCGCACCGGCTTCGTCTACCTGCCAGGCCGCGGCGAGCTCGCAACAGGGGCGCTCAGCGACCGGGTCGCGATGTTGCGGGACGTCGGCTCAGATGCAGAGATGGTCGATTCTGAGGCTTTGCGGGATTTCGCCCCCGATCTGGAGCCGGGCTCCGTCGAGAGGGCCGTCATCGAGCCCGAGTCCGGCTATGCGGATCCGCATCGGACCATGGCCGCCTTGATCGCCGCGGCGCGCGACTCGGGCGCCGTCATGGTGGAAGGCGAGCCGGTAACCCGCATTTCCTGCGAATCCGGCCGCGTTGGCGGAGTCACGACGACGCTGAGGGCGGTGGCGGCCAACGCCGTGGTGCTCTGCTGCGGAGCGTGGGCTCCCGGCCTGGCGGCCGGCCTCGGGCTCGAGCTCGAGATCAGGCCGACGGCCGCGCTGCCTGCGCGGTTCGCGACGGCGGGGCGGGTGGGTCCGGCCGCGATCGACGTGCCAAATGGGGTCTACTTCCGCTCGGACGGGGCGTCGGGGTTGCTCGCGGGGCTCCGCGATTGGCGCGAGCGCGATCTCGACGGCCCCGACGGTCTGCTGCCCGAGGTCGACGAGCAGTTCGGCGGACGCGCCCTCGCGGCGGTCGCGCGACGGGTTCCCGCGGTCGCGCCCGCCCGATTCGTGGGGGGCAGGTCAGGTCCGCTCGACATGACTCCCGACGGGCGGCCGCTGCTCGGGCCCACTGCGGTCGAGGGGTTGTGGCTGTCGTGCGGCTGGAGCGGAACGGGTTTCAAGACCGGCCCGGCGGCCGGCCGCGCGCTCGTGCACTGGTTGCTGCATGGCCTGCCGCATCATCCCGATATCCGAGAGCTCGCACCCGGGCGCCTCATGACGCGGTCAGAAACGCGCACTCCTCATTGATCCCTGGGTTCGCAATCCGGTCACCGCGTGGCGCGGACCTCCACCCCGGGGCCAGAGGCGCCGTCGTGCCTCGTACGAGGCACGAAGCGGCTGAGGGGTAGGAGGGGTGAGAATCACCCAAACTGGGCGAGGTCAGCCGGAAAGCAGGGCTCCGGAACAGCGGTTGACGAGAAGGGGTCGTGGAATCGATGGAAAACGAGACGAGAAGATCCGACGTTGGGCCCGCTCCAGCGTCATAGCACTGAGTTC
>JAOTZF010000146.1 GCA_029861485.1 Thermoleophilia bacterium
GCGCCTCCTGATCGGGGCCATGGCGCCGCGCGGCATCGTCGCCGCGGCCACCGCCTCGGTGTTCGCGATCGGCCTCGAGCAACGCGGCGCCATCCAGGGCGCCGAGACGCTCGCCCCCGCCGCGTTCGTCGTGATCGTGGGCTCGGTCCTCATCTACGGGCTTGGACTCCCGCCGCTGGTACGTGCCCTCGGCGTCGTCTCGAGCGGGCCGCCGAGCACTCTGATCGTCGGGGCTCAGCCGTGGGTGCGCGACGTGGCCGCAGAGCTGGAGCTCCATGACATTCCGGTGACCGTCTGGGCCGGCAACCCCGAGAACGCCCAGCTGGCCCGCCGGGAGGGCATCGCCGTCCGCGAAGACGACCTACTCGCCGAGGAACTGGAGCTCGATCCCGATCTCAACGACCTCGATCTGGCTCTCGTGCTCACCGACAACGACGAGTTCAATGCGCTCGTTGCGGACCGTATGCGGGCATTTCTTCCCCACGAGGCGATCCATCAGGTCAGCTGCCAGACGCCGAGCCGCCTGAAGGGACAGCGGGCATTCGCGCACTATGCCACCTACGAGCGCATCAGCTCTTGGGTCTCCGCGGGAGCTCGGGTGGAGTCCCGTCCTGTACTCGATTTCGGGGCGTCTCCCCTCGACGACGACGATCTTCCCCTGTTGATCGTCGAGCCCGGGAAGTCGGTGCGCGTCGTCGCGCACAGGGCCGATGTCTTCTCCGCCGAAGGCGCCACCTTGGTCGTGCTCGCCCGCACCGGGGCGAAGCTGCCTTCGACCCGCCCGAGAGAGCGTGAGGTGAACCCGGAGGCCGAGCGGCCGCTGGCGGGCCGGCTCAGCCGGGTCAGTGCCCTTGTAGCCTCTGGCCTCGGACGCGCCGAGGCCAGAGGCTAGGCCACCTCAGGGGGCCAGCGCTCCTCGGGTCGCGCCTCGACGGAGCCCGCCACCAGGATCCGCTGCCGCCCCGGGTCGTTCGCCTCGTAGGGTCGAACCGCGGGAGCGCGCCACGTCTCGTAGGTGTGGCATGCGGCGTCGGGGTCGTTCGGGTTCTGGGCGATCGCCTCCGCAAGCGCATGAGCGTCTCCGAGACCTATCCCCGAGCTGACGCCGGTCTCGGGGCCGAAGAAGTGGGCCGCGTCGCCGATGATCGCCACGCCGGGCTTCCACCACTCCGGGCACCTGAGCAGAGCCGGCTCGGTGTAGCGGACCTGGTCCATGGAGGTGACACCCTTCAATGCTGACTCGGACGGGGGCAGTAGCCGGGCAAACATCTCCTTGATGGCCTCGAGGCCGGGGGCGAGAGCGGCCTCCTCCCCCACTCGTGCGCAGCTGCGCCACCCGGCCGAGCCCTCATGCCAGGAGAGCATCCCGATATGACCGCCATCGCTCATGTAGTCCATGGCGAACGATGTATCGGCGGGTACGGTGCTCATGAACCCCAGGGCGGCCTCGGGCAGCACGTCGACCTCGGCCTCGAAGCCGGCCATTTCGCGCACCGGTGAGCGGGTGCCGTCGCAAGCGATCACCAGATCGGCGTCGATCGTGACCCGACCCTCGGGGTTCTCGGCCACCACGCCGGCCACGCGGTCGATGTCGTCCCTCAGGAGCTCCACGACGGTGTGCTCGTTCTCGATCGGCAGGTCCCTCTGCAGGGCCTCGATGAGCGCGCCGAAACGGACCGCCACGGCCACCGGCGGCTGGTCGGGGCGGGGCGCGATCGGTCGCCCGGCGTCACGAACTTCCTGGTAGACGCCGACTTCTTCCAAGGGTTCATAGCCCTGGAAGCCCAGCATGTACCCCCGCGGGATGTAGTGGCCGGCCGGCATGCGCTCAAGCACGGTCGGCTCGAAGTTGCGGCGGCGGAGCAGGTGGGCGAGGGTCATCCCCACCATGCCGCCTCCGGAGATGATGATCCTCATGAACCCAACCGTACCCCTTTGCGGTGCTCCGTGGTCACCGCCCGGGGGCTCGCCGCCAGACCCACAGCAATGGCACCGAACCGGTGCGAGCTCGCGCGAGGCACGCCACGGGCAGACCGCAGCCCGAGGGATCGTCGGCTGGGCCTCCGTCTGCCGCCGTCGCAGCGCTACTTTCCGTCTTGCGGTGAGCGGCGCGAGCCAGACCACGCTGATCGCGACCCAGATGCCGGCACCGCGAGCACGACGGGCGGCAACAGGAGATCGGCGACGATCCAGCCCGCGGGTCTCCGCACGCCGCCCTATCGCCTATTGGCGATCACCTTGGCGCCGATGGTGGAGCTCGCCGGGCAGCCGAGCTTCTTGCCGCGGGCCCTGGGTACGTACTTCGTCCTGTGCGAGCCCTTGAGGGTTTGGGCGAAGGTCACCGTACCGTTCCGGTTGACCCGCGTCTGGCCGACCCTCAGGAGTACCGCGACGTTTCGCGCCCGGTAGACGTTGCGGATCGTTCGCCGGCTGACGATGCGCCCGCCGCGCCGGGTGGTGATGCGGCAGATGCGCTCCTTCGCGGATTTGAGCCGCGTGATTGTTCCCGTATAGGTCCGCTTGAGCGGGTTCCAGTTCAGCGTGAACCAGCGGGAACCGGGCCGGCGCGCCAGGGTGGCGCACGCGCCCTTCGCGCAGCGCGGCGCGAACCGCCAGATCTGGCGGTTACCGCCCACCGTCACGAGGTAGCGGCCTTTCACGCGAGGCGCGAGGTTGGGCCCTTGAAGCGTGAAGGTGCGGACCTCCGACTGCGCCGTCACGGCGCCGCAGGTCAGCTGCACGAACCAGGTGTAGTTGGTGGGCTTGACCGCCCCGGCGGTGAAGGTTGCCGCGTCCGTCGCGGCGCCCGTGCTGGTCGTTGAGTCGCTGAAGCCGTTCGGCCCGAAGATGTGGAAGGTGGCGATGGCCGTGGCGGGTACAGGGCAGCCACTCGTCTCCCTGCTCCACGCGAAGGGGACCGAGTATGGGACCGGCCGTGTCGTGATCAGCGCGCCGTTCGCCGGGGACGGGCTGACGAGGCTGACCCCTGCCCCATGGGCCGGGGCGGCGATGGTCATGAGCGCGCAGGCAATCACGGCGATGGCGATGGCCGAGGAACGCCGGCGGATTCGTGCAGACAGCGCAGGCCTTCCTGACATCGATCTCCGGCTCACGGTCGAGGGCAGGCGGGATCTTCTCGCACAGAAGTGTCCGAGCAAGCCCCGCGACGGCTCCGACGGCAATAACGGCCGCACAAAGCGGACGGCGCGCGCCCTCCGATCGCACCCGGCACCGAGCTCACGAGATGCAGACCACCCGCAGATAGTCGCCGTCGTCCGCCGGTGCGAAGCCGAGGAGGCTCGGTAGCCCCTCGTCCAGCTGCAGCAGCTCGCCGTCGTCCAGCCGCCCGCCGGCCAGCACATAGGCGGCGAGCTTCTCCATCAGCGCGATACCGCCTTCGACGAAGGCCGTCGGCAGGTTGGCGAGGGCGAGCTCTGGGTGCCCCGCGTGTATGGACAAGCCGAGGGTCTCGAGCCGGCTGCCGCGCTGCCACTGGGCCTGATCAAGCCACGTGCGCGCCAGGAACTCCTCGGCGCCCGGAGGCCGCTCCCCCTCCCCGAGCGCCGCGAGCTCACCATGCCCCGGCGTCTCGGCCTCGTTGGGGGTCGCGACCAGGATCTGAACCCGCGGATCCCGACCACCCCGGGCGCTCATTCGCCCGCCTCGGCCGGCTCGCCGCGCGGATCGTGCTCACCATTCTCGATGGCTCGGGCCCGCGGGGGGGTGGCGCTGTTGACGTCGGAACGGGGTCTGAGCACGCGCGGCTCCTGGTCGGTGAGGACCGGGAGAACCTAGCGTCCGCCTCAGTACGAGTTCAGGGCGCGCCGGGACGTGGCGACAGAGCAGCTCAGCGCGACCTCAGCCGAGCGCGCAACCCACTCATCGGAATCGCGCGAGAGCTGGCGCAGGCACTGGGCCCCGTCGGTGCCACAGCTGCGAAGCACGCTGCAGAGTGCCGCCCGCACCGATGGCTCCGGATCATGGGTGCGTGTCATGAGCGCCTCACGCGCGATGTCGTCGGTACTCGAGCGTTCCGCGAGGGCCAGAACGGCCTGCACGCGAACCTGCGTTTCGGGGTCCGCGAGGGCGGCGATGAGCGCGCTGTCATGCCCGCGTCGATTGCCGAGCTCACGGGCGGCCAGGGCTCGTACGATGCCGGCATCGTGCCGAGTCGCTGCCGCAATGGGCTTCGTTGCGCTCTCCGGCAGTGTCGACAGGGCGTCCCGCACCGAGGCAATCGCGATGCGTTGGGCCATGCCCGCGTCGATCAGCGGCTCCACGGCCCGCTCGCCGCCGCAACGACCGAGGGCCCGCGCGCATGCCTCGCGCACGGTATGAGCGGGATATTCCAGGCACGCGATCAGTGCCGGCTCGGCGCGCGAGACCTCGAAGGCGGCCAGGGTGGTCGCCGCGATCTCGCGCTGATCCGGGGTGCCGGTGCGAAGCACCGAAAGCACCCGCTCAGCGTGGCCTTCACGCTCGAACCACGCGTCTCTCGAGCCGCGCTTGGGTATGGGATGGGAGGGACGGGGCACCGGGGCGTCCATGTTCACTTCCGAGCATCGGCATTCGGAGGGCCCGTCCTTAGCGGCGCCGGGATTTCCGGTGACCGACGCTGGACGAACCGGGGAGGGTACGTGGTAGCGTGCGCGCGGTTCTCGCCTCATTGGGGCAGGGGACGCTGTCTCTCCGGCGAATATGAATTTCTTACGCCCAGAGCGACGCCGTATGGCCTATGCCACCGCGGCCGCCGCCATCGCAATCTCAGGCGCCGCCATAACGGCGGGGTTGAGCGCTGCGCCTGCGACAGAGAACCTCGCGGGTCAGCAAGCGCAGGTGCGCGAGCTGGAGGCGCAGCTGATCTCGCTCGACGCCCAGGCCGGGGCGGCGGCCGACGCCCATTCCTCGTCGGCTGCCCTCTTGCAGGAGGCGCGTGACGCGGTCGCTCAGAACACGCGCGATCTCAAGCTGGCGCGGAAGAATCGCGCCATATCCGTGATGAACCTCGAGCGCCGGCTGGTCGCGATCTATCGCACGCAGCA
>JAOTZF010000147.1 GCA_029861485.1 Thermoleophilia bacterium
GAGCACCACCGCGCCCCAGCGCACGTCGCCTGGGGGTATGTCGTGGGCCAGATCGATGCGATCAGCGACCGGGCAGGCCGCCGCGATCACGGCGTGAAGGGCGCCGACGTGCTCCGAGCCGGGCCCGTAGTCGGTGAGCAGCGCGACCGGGCGGGTCACGCACGCCCTGCGTCGGAGAGCAACGCGTCGAGGAGGCCAGAGATGGTGTGTTCCGTGGCTTCCCCGGCAACCCGGAGGCCACGCTCGCGCACGGCTTCGCTGGTGATCGGCCCGATGGTGATGACCCTGGGGCTGAGTTCCTCGGGGGCTCCGTCGGGCAGCTGCTCGACGAAGTGCCGCACGGTGCTGGATGCCGTGAAGGTCAGGTAATCGGCCGTGAGCGCCCGCTCGAGCTCGAGCGGCGGTACCGGCTCCGGCACGGCCTCATACAAGTGAACCTCCGTTACCTCGGCCCCGCGGGCGCGCAGCCCGTCGACGAGGTCCGGGCGCGAGCCACGCGCGCGGGCCACGAGGATGCGCGCCGCGTCAAGGTCGATGCTCGCGAGCGCCTCGAGGATGCCCTCCGCGACGAAGCGCTCGGGCACGACGTCTGCCCGGATCCCGCGATCCCGAAGCCGGCTCTCGGTCGCGGGACCGATCGCCACGATAGTGGCGCTGGCCGGTATCGCCCGCGCATCCTCGCCGCGGTCCGCGAGGGCGTCGAACAGGACGTCCACCCCATTCACGCTGGTCAGGACGATCATCGAGTAGCGGCGGATGACGCCGAGCGCCTCGGCGATGTCGGGCGCAGGCAACGGTGCGATCCTGATCGTCGGCAGCTCCACGACCTCCGCGCCCAGTCTGCGCAGCTCGCTCGACAGGTCGCGCGCCTGCGCCCGCGCCCGCGTCACGACCACACGCCGACCGCGTAGCGGACCGGTGAGCCAGGCGAGTTCCTGCCCCTTGGCGGCGACGTCCCCGATGACGACCACGGCGGGGGAGCCGATTCCGGCCTCGTCCGCCTTCTCGGCGATGTCCGCGAGCGTGCCGTGCAGCGACCGCTGGCGCGTCGTCGTTCCCCACTGCACCACGGCAACCGGCTGGTCTGCCGGTCGGCCTCCGGCCCGGAGCTCCGCCGCGATCCGCGCAAGGCGGCCCATACCCATCAGGACGACGATCGTGCCGCCCGCCTTGGCGAGCGAGCGCCAGTCGGTCTGTGTGTCGGGCTTGGTCGGATCCTCGTGGCCGGTAACGACGGTGAATGCGGTCGCGACCCCCCGGTGGGTCACCGGCACCCCGGCATAGGCAGGTGCCGCGATGGCGCTGGTGATCCCCGGCACCACCTCGTAGTCGATCCCGGCGGCGAGCAAGGCCTCGGCCTCCTCGCCGCCGCGACCGAACACGAATGGGTCACCGCCCTTCAGCCGAACCACCATGCGCCCCGCCGTGGCGTACTCGATCAGGGCCGCGTTGATCTGCTCCTGGGTCATCGCTACGTCGCCGGGCGCCTTGCCGGCGTTGACCAGGATCGCGCCGGCCGAGCAGTGGCCAAGCAGGCCGCCGGTTCCGAGCCTGTCATGGATGACGACCTCGGCGACCTCGAGCAGCTCGCGCCCACGGACCGTCAGCAGGCCGGGATCACCCGGCCCGGCACCAACTAGGTAGACCCGCCCCCTCACGAATCGTTGGTTGCGAGCCCGGCGATCGCCTCGGCAGCGAGCGCGGTGGCGATCTGGCCCTCCACCACCGTCCGCACGCCAACAGATGCGCCCTCGTGGCGTACGTATACGGCGAGCGAGTAGCCACCGTCGGCGAGGGGCGCGCAGTGTGCGCCGACCGCCGAGCGGCAGCCGCCGCCGACCGCGACGAGCACCGCCCTCTCCGCCTCGAGACAGGCTCGATCGACGTCATCGGTGAGCGCAGCGCCGAGATCGGTCATCTCGCGGTCATCCAACCGGCCTTGCAGCGCGAGATACCCCTGACCCGGAGCCGGGGTGGAAAGGTCGACGGGCAACGGTGCACGCGCCACGTCGTCTCGGCCAAGCCGATCGAGGCCTGCTGCGGCGATCACCAGCGCGTCGGCCGAGCCGCTCGCGAGCTTCTCGAGCCGGGTGGGCACATTGCCGCGGATGTCGACGATCTCGATATCCGGACGCGCCTCCTCGATCTGGGCCGCACGGCGGGGGCTGCCCGTCCCGACGCGCGCGCCCGGCGGCAAGGCCAGCAGTCCGCCGGGCGCACCCACGACTACGTCGCGCGCGTCCGCCCTCGGGCTGATCCCGACGAGCCCGAGCCCGTCGGGCATCTCGGCCGGTATGTCCTTCGCGGAATGAACCGCGAGATCCGCCGCGCCGTCGAGCAGCGCTCGCTCGAGCTCCTTCACGAACATGCCCTTGTCCGGGGGAGCGGCGTCGCCGTCGGCGCTCCAGCGATCGCCGGCGGTCGTCAGCGGCAGGAGCTCGACGTCGTGGCCACGAGCGCGTATGCGGTCGGCGACCAATCCCGTCTGGGCCATGGCCAGCTCGGATCGCCGGGTGGCGAGCACGATTGCCATGGGCGCTTAGCCCTCGGAGTCGAGATCGAAGAGGTGCCGCAGGCTCTCGAGGTACGCCGTGCCATCGCCGGAGCGAGCTGCCTCCTGCACCTTCACCGTCGGATCGTGGAGCAGTGTATTGAGGATGCCCCTGCTGACCGCCTCGATCAGCTTTCGATCGTCGTCGGAGAGCGCATCTACCCGGCCACGCACGCGATCGAGCTCCGCTTGGCGGATCCGCTCAGCGCGTTCGCGCAGCGAGCGAATGGTGGGTGCGGCCGTGAGGTTCGCCCGCCAGCCTGCGTAGTGGGCCACAGCGTCCGTGACGATCAGCTCGCCGCGCTCGGCCTCGGCCCGGCGGCCGTTGACATTGTCCTCGACGACGCGCTGGAGATCGTCGATGTCGTGCAGTGTGATCCCTGGCAGCTCTCCGATCGCCGGATCGAGATCGCGTGGCACCGAGATGTCGATCAGCAGCATCGGACGATCCGAGCGCTCGTGGAGGTAATGCTCGAGATCCTCCCGCATGAGGACCGGGTGCGGAGCATCCGTCGAGGCGATGAGGATATCGGCCTTGGCCAGCTCGGGGCCGACGGCGGCCAGCGATACCCCGCGGCCCCCGACTCGCCGCGCCAGCGCGTGCGCGGTGCCCTCGGTGCGGTTGGCGACGACGACGTTCGCGGCTCCCTGCTCCACCAGGGCGCGAGTCGTCGCCTCGGCCATTGCGCCGGCACCGAGCACGAGCACAGTGCTGCTCGCCAGCTCCGCGATCGTCTGCAGAGCAAGATCGACTGCGACCGAAGAGACCGAGACCGCCCCGCGGCCGATCATCGTGGCTGTGCGGACCTGCTTGCCGACCTCGAGCGCCCCGCGAAAGAGCCGGTTGAGCTGCGGCCCGGCCGCGTCGAGCGCCATCGCGCGCTCCCACGCCTCGCGAACCTGGGCTTGGATCTCGGACTCGCCCAACACCATCGAGTCGAGACTCGCGGCCACTCGATACAGGTGCGCGGCGGCCTGATCGTCGCGCAGGACATAGCGGGCGCACGCGAGGGAGTCGGCGGGGATGTTGGTGTGGCGGACGAGCGCCTCGGTCGCGATGGCCTCGGCGGACGGCGGATCCGGGGATGCCAGGTAGATCTCGCTGCGATTGCAGGTGGAAAGCGCGGCGGCTTCGGTCACGTATTCGCTGGCGGTGAGGTCGGCGATCATCGCCCGGGCGGCGGAATCGGAGAGCACCGCCTTCTCTCGCAGCTCGACGGGCGCCGTCTTGTGGGACAACCCGAGGGCGATCACGTTCATCGGCCGAGCTCCCGGCGCAGCGCGAGCTTCACGCGATCACAACCGGCGCCGCCGGCGATCATCGCCGGTGCCGGCCCATCCACCATCCGGCCCATCACCGCATCGCGCTCATCTGCCGGCACCCCCTCGAGATCGGCGCGCAGCTCGCCAATCAGCTGCACGAGCTCGCCCCAGGCCTCGTCGTACTCACGACCCATGCGATCGCGCACCAGCCGGGCGAGTCGCGGGCTCGTGCCACCGGTCGAGACCGCGACCGTCAACGGCCCGCGGCGTAATACCGCCGGCAGCACCACGTCTCCCCGCGCGCCCGAGCCGGCGACGTTGCACGGCACGCCCTCACGGGCGGCGGCGGCAGCCACTGACGCGTTCACCCCGCGGTCGTCGGTGGCCGCGACGACCATCGAGCAGCCGACGACGTCGCCCGCCTCGAACGGCCGCTTGTGGTGCTCGTCGATGTCGCCCGCCAAGAGCATCTCGCCCAGCGGGGCCGACGTCTCAGGGCTCACTACGGTCACTCGCGCTCCGTGTTCCTTCAGAGTTCGTGCTCTCTCGGCGCCGACCTCACCGCCCCCAACGACGATGCATCGCCGGCCGGCGACATCCAACATGACCGGAAGTCTGGGATACCGGACCGAGGCACCGCCACCCTCCGCGGAGGTCATGTCGAGCTCCACCTTAGAACGGCGCGCACCGGCGATACAGATGAATTCCGTCCCTTCAGGGGGCGCCCACGTCGTCGTCGTCGTCGTCGCGAACGCCCGTCAGCCGCGCAAGCAGCTCGAGCTCGCGAGAGAGACGAGCGGTGCGGGATGCCAGCAGCACGACGTACATCAGGAGCACGAACCAGATCACCGCGTACACGGCGATCACGAACTGGGCTCCGGAAGACACCTTTAGAGCGGCCGAACGGACTCAAGGCGGAGCTTGAGCTCGTTGAGGGCTCGATCTGTACGGCGCTGAAGCAGCTCAAGCTTCAACAGCGTGACAAAAAGACTGAGCATTGCGACCTGGCTGACCACGAACCAGATCAGCATCGTATTCGGCATGTTCGCGCCACTCTGAGTGAAGACGACCGGGTGGATGAACGACTGCGCGACGCGCACGGCATAGAACGAGAGCGGCACCGAGGCGAAGGCGACCACCGCGAAGATGGCGCTATAACGGCCCTGGCGCTCGCCGTCGACAGATGAGCGCAGCATGAAGTAGGCCATGTAGA